>DATLYY010000070.1 GCA_035574275.1 Verrucomicrobiia bacterium | reverse complement strand
CACCAATATTTTTAACGTCGGCGCAGGCGGCGCGGGAGGTTCGTCACCCGGAGTTTCGGGTGCGCCGGGAATATCGGCCCCGATAGTGGGAGCGGCAACGGAGGCCACCCCCAGCATCACTTTGGTCAGCCCGGATTCGGGAGAAGCGGGGGATACGGTTACGATTTTAGGTTCAAATTTCGGCCCCACACCGGCTGACAACAAGGTTTGCTTTGGTTTGGGACAGGCCGCTGTTCTTTCCGCCAACACCGATTCACTTACGGTTGAAGTTCCCGCCGGCGCTTCTTCGGGGCGAATTAAGGTGACCGTCGATTCATTGGAGACGTATTCGCCGGCTTTTTTCACCGTCGGTTCGGGCTGTGCGGGAGCGAAGGGGGATATGAACGCCAGCGGGGGGTTGTCGCCGGCGGACGTGGTGCTGATGCTGAACTGCGTGTTTCTGGCCAGCGGGAGCTGTGATTTGTGTTTTGCGGACGTGAATTGCAGCGGAGGCTTGAGTCCCGCCGATGTGGTCATCGAGCTGAACATGGTGTTTTTGGGGGCGGGGGCGGGGTGTTGAGGAGATTCGGGATTTTACTGGCGGTGGCGGGAGTCGCAGGCGCCGAGGCGGAGGAGGGAACCAGCGGCCGCGTCCAAGCGGACGCGGTGCTGAAGCAATTTGGGGGGACGAGCGGGATTGTACAGCATGTAAATTTGACGCAAGGGAACACACCTGAAAAAACGGCGGCCGCCTTCACGGTCATCACCACGGGGGATAATTCGGATTACCTCGCGGGGGACGGGCTTTGCGGGAAATTTCAAATTTCCCCGCCGATTTTCGTCCCCTGCTCCTTCCGGGCGGCGATTGAGGAGGCGAACGCCAATCCGGGATTGGACATCATCAACTTTGGCATCGGCTCCGGACCGCAGATGATTGCCCCGGCCAGTCCCTTGCCCACCATAACCGATCCGGTGATTATCGACGGCACGACCCAGCCGGGGTTTTCCGGGACGCCGATTATCGAGTTGAACGGCGCCAATGCAGGGATAAGCGCCAATGGTTTGCACATAACTGCCGGGAACAGCACGGTGAAGGGGTTGGTTATCAACCGATTTAACGGCGGCAGCCTTTCTTCAAGCGGGATACTGATTGAGAACAACGGCGGCAACCGGATTGAAGGAAACTTCATCGGTACGGATGTGAACGGGACAACGGCCCTGAGCAACCGGAATGGCGTTATCATCGACGGCTCGGACGGCAATATGGTTGGGGGAACGGCGGCGGGCGCCCGCAACGTTATCTCGGGCAACCGTTTTTACGGCATTTTTTTGGACAGCTCGTCCAGCAACGACATCGCCGGCAATTTCATCGGGACGGACGTGAGCGGCACGGTGGCTTTGGGGAATGATCTGGGAGTTCGTCTATTGAACAGCAGTTCCAACCGGATTGGGGGATTGGCGGCCGGGGCGCGAAACATCATTTCGGGGAACACCAACACGGGCGTTTACCTATCCTTGGGCGGCGACAACGACATTTTGGGAAATTTCATCGGCACGGACGTTTCCGGCACGGCGGATTTGGGTAACACCGCCAACGGCGTGCGAATCGACAATTCGACTATAAACGATATTTTCTACAACGTCATATCGGGGAATGACGTTTTCGGCATTTTTATCGCCAGCCCCGGCTCGACGCGCAACGAGATGCTGGGGAACTTAATCGGCACCGACGCTTCCGGCACAATGGCACTGGGTAACGGCAATGGCATTCTTATTGCCAGTTCCTCCAACAATGTCATCGGGGGGTATTCCGGCGAGTATACGAATACCATCGCTTTCAACAACTATGAAGGTGTTCGGATTTCCGGCTCAATTTCATTTCCGGCCACCGGCAACTTCTTCGTCCAGAGCTCCATTCATTCCAACGGGGGGCTGGGGATTGATTTGCGGCCGGAAAGCTTCGACGGCGTGACGGCGAATGATTCCGCCGATGCGGATTCCGGAGGCAACAACCTGCAAAACTATCCGGTTTTGAGCGAGGCGTTTGGCTGGGGGGGAAGTACAACCGTCATCGGAACGCTCAACAGCTATGCCAATGCGCCTTTCCGCATCGAGTTTTTCTCCAACGACTCCTGCGACACTTCCGGCTACGGGGAGGGGCAAACCTACATCGGGACGGATACGGTCATAACGGATGGAAGCGGAAACGCGGCCATCCACGTTACTTTTCCACTTCCTCTTCCGGCGGGGAAATTCATCACCGCCACGGCCAGCGATTCGGCGGGGAACAGTTCGGAATTCTGCAAATGCCTGGCCGCGTGTTCGGCGGAGAAGGGGGATTTGAATGTTAGCGGGGGGCTTTCGCCGGCGGACGTCGTTTTAATGCTCAATTGTGTGTTTCTGGGCACGGGAAGCTGTGATTTGTGCTTTGCGGACGTGAATTGTTCCGGGGGGCTCTCCCCGGCGGATGTGGTGATTGAGCTGAATATGGTGTTTTTGGGGGCGGGGGCGGGGTGTTAACCTAACCCCTTCCCGACACGGGAAGCGGAGGGCACAACAGCGTTGTGCCCCTACAAAAAGGCCCGCAACTGAAGTTGCGGCAACCAAGGGGAAAGACGGGCGAACACGGAGGTTCGCCCCTACAAGAAACACTTGGAAGGGGATTTCGGCTTGACAAACAGGGAATCGGGGCGATATTGGGCGGGTATAAGAATAGGGTTGAAAAATTGTTGAAAAGGAATCGGGAGGTACAATGAAGCGGTTCGGATTAGTATTGGCTTTTTTGGTTGCGAGTTTCGGCCCGGCCTTCGGGCAGGAGAAAACGAAGGAGGCGCTTTCCCCCCTCACGAGTTTGAAGCCGTGGGAGGTGCCGTACGTCCCCATCCGCATCAACGACACCATCGGCGCGGTGGACACCTTCTATATGGAGATGCAGAAAGGGGGCAAGGAGGGGGAGTGGGTGCTCCACTGCTCCATTTTCAACGACGAGCCGCTTTTTGCCCTGTCGTTCCCGATCCGGCATGATTCGCTTCTTTCCTTCGATTCCATCAGCCTTTTGGGGACGCGGATCGATTTTTTCCAGACCAAGATGGTGAACAAGCCGCAAAACGTGCCGAACACGGTGACCGTGGGGCTTTTTTCGGCCCTGAATCCCGAGGCGCCGCCCTTGGAACCGGGGCGGGGGCTAATCATGAAAATGTTTTTCCGGGCGCCTGCGGCGCGGCCGGTTTCCATCCGCTCGGCAGCCCCCCTCAACATGCCGCCGGGGCTGGAGTTCGTCACCCCGAAGGGGCTGCCCATCCACCCGGCCGTGGTGCGCGTAGGAGAAGCGGCAGCGGCCGCGCCGGCAACCAAACCGGCCAAACCGTCCGGCAGTTCCGTCAAGAATAAGAAGGGATAGTTTTCGGCGGCCACCGGCCGCCTTGGAAAATCCGTTTCAGACGAGCAACAAAAAACGGCCCGATGACGGGCCGTTTTCGTTTTTATCCGTGCGGGGCAGGCCGGGCGGGCTTTACTGTCCCGTGAGCATCCGCAAAAGGGGACCCGCCTCGGCCGGGGGGATTTCCCCCTCATAGAGCTTGGTTATTTTTTTGTCCGGGCCGACCAGAACCAAGGTCGGGAAGGTCACCCGCCGGTAGTCCGGCACCAGTTTTTGTTCCACATCCAACAGAACCGGAAATATCAGGCCGTGGCGTTTTTTGAAGGCCAGAACGGCCGATGCCGAATCCTTTGAAATCCCCAAAACGTTCAACTCCGGGCGGAGCTGGGCGAAGCGCTGGATTTTCCGGGCCTCCTCCGCGCAGGCGGGGCAGGCGGCGTCCAGAAGCAAAACGACGTTTTTCTCCCTGGAAAGGAGGGCGCGAATCTCGTAGCGGTTCCCCAGGTGGTCGGCCACCGTCAGGCGGGGGAACTCCAGCCCGGGGGCCAGGCGGCTTTTGACCTCCAGCTCGAGCGAAGCCTGTCCGGCAACCGGAACCGGCGGCGTTTGGGCCGTTTCTTTCTTGTCCCCGGCACAGGCCAAAAGCAGAAGGAGCGGGAGGGACAACCCGGCGCGCACCAACGTTTTCACCGGGGGTAAAGATAATGGTTTTTTTTCCGATACTCAAAGGGAACCGTGGGGGAGAGATGAACATTTGCAAAAGCTGCGGCGTCACCATACACGAAGAGGGGAAAAGTTTCTGCCCGGCGTGCGAGGTTTCCGCCCGGGAGGCCAAGGAAGTCGGCCTGGCCGGGGAGGGGCCTTCGTCCGAAAAACGGGAAATGAGTTTTGATGATGACACGGCGCGGGTTTCGGTTGTAAAACTTTCCAAAAATCCGGAAGAGACGGGGTCCAAGGAAGAGGATACGGACAAGGTCAAGGCGGAAGCGTCTTCGGAGGGGGAAAACAAGAGCGACGTCCCGCCGGCGGTGAAACCGGCCGAGGAGGATGACCGGCTTTCCTTTTCTGAATCCCCTTTTTCCGCCGGCTATGGCGCTTCCGAAGCTCCGGGGGAGCCGTCCAGGGAAATTTCCAAGGAGGAGCCGGCCACCCTTTCGGACGCCATCGAAAAGAGCGGGCCGAAAAGCTATCTTTCCGCCGAGGAGCGGAAGGCGCTTCTTTCCGATTTGAGCGCGGCGCGCAAGGCGTCCGGCGCGGCCGTCAAGGAATCCCCGGCGGCCCTGCCTTCCAAGCTGAGCCTCAAGCGGGGGGAGGCCGCCAAACCGGCCCGCGAAGCCCATCCTTCCGGCGGCGCCGCCGAGCCGCTCCGCATGGAGCGCCCGGCGCTCACCGCGGTGGCGCGGGGGATCGCCTATTTTTCCGGCACGCATATTCATTTGGTCGGCGGGGCGCATTTGGCCTCCGGCGAGGAGCTCGTCTTCAAGGACCGGGTTTACGTTTTGAAGGAGAAACCGGGATCGGCGGGAGGCGGGCGCTGGATGTACGTTTTTCCGATGGTTCTTTTGCTTATGGCCGGGGCCCTGCTCTACTTGATTTCCCGCCCGAATCCGGGCGGCATCGCCGGGCTGGCCTTGGACAGCCGGACCCGTTCCACCCTGCCGGGGGCGAAAATCCGCCTTTTGGAAAAGGGGCAGACCGCCGTCGCCAACGAGGCGGGATTTTTCGTTTTGCCCAAGGTCACGGCCGGGAGCTACAATCTCCAGGCGGAGGGGCCGGGGGTGGAGGGGCGGGCAATCGTCGAAGTTTCCGAAGGGGGAATCGCCCCCATCATTCTCACCCTTTCCCCCACGCAGGAGGAGGTTTTGAGCCAGCTTCCGGTGGTGGAAGCGCCCCCCTTGCAGCCGCCGCCGGTGGAGGCGCCCGCGGCGGAACAGAAGCTGGCCGGTTTGACTTTGACCATCGATCCGCCGGACGCGGAGGCGTTTTTGAGCGGGCAGCCTTTGGGGAGCGGCGGGATTTTCAAGGATTTGCCGGCGGGAAAGCATACGCTCAACGTCAAGCGGGAGGGGTATCAGGACTGGCAGAATCAAGTGGAGTTGAGGGCCGGACGGCCGAACCGGGTGCGGGTTTCCCTCGTGCCCATCAAGACCGTCCCCGCCGTCTCCCAGCAGCCGGAGCGGAAGGGGTTCGACGAGTATTACAAAGAGGGGCAGAATTATCTGGGGAAAAACGAATACGCCAAGGCCGCGGAGGCCCTTTCCGAGGCGGTGAAAATCCGCCCCGGCTCGGCTTCCGCGCACACCCTGCTCGGGGAGGCGTACTGGGGGAGCCAGGACGTGAAGAGCGGGAACAACCATTTCCTCAAGGCCGCGCGGATTTACCGCGAGGCGGGCTCGTATCCCAAAGCGGAGGAGCTTTACTTGAAGGTTTTGGACGCGGACCCGAACCTGGCTGCGCCGCTTTTGGAACTGGGGAACCTGTACGAGGGGATGGGGAACACGAAGGCGGCCCGGGAGACCTATCAGCTTTACAACAAAAACTTCGGCAACACGCCGGACGGCTATTACGCCCTCGGAAAACTGGAATACCAGGAGCGGCGCTTTAAAGACGCCGCCAAGGCGTTCGAGAAGGCGCTGGACTCCAGCACGAAGCCGGCGATGATTCACGGATACTTGATTTTGAGCCACATCCAGTCCAACAACAAACGGAAGGCGCAGGCCTCCTACGACACGTTTATGAAACTGGCGACGCCAACCGAGCTTTCCACGTTGAAAAACCACCGGGACTGGTCGCGGGTTTTGGCGGAGCTTTCCGTGCGGGAGTGAAAATTTTCGCTTGAATTTGAAAAGGCGGCGGAAGCCGCCTTTTTTGTTGGCATTTTGTTTCGTTGCCGTCCAAGGGCGGATTTTTTATACTGCCGGCTTGAATTGGATTGAAAAAAGTCCGCACTTGAAAATTTCCGCGGCGGCCGGTTCGGCCGCTTTGCTTCTCGCCTTATGGACGGCTTTTTCCCATCCGGGAAGCTGGGAGGATGACGCCTACATTTTTTTCCGCTACGCCGGGAATTTTGCCGCCGGGGAGGGGCTGGCGTTCAATTCCGGCGAGCCGAGCTTTGGGATAACCAGCGTTTTGTGGACGCTTTTGCTCGGCGTTTTTACTTGGGCCACCGGCCTGGAGAGTCTGGCGGCGGCAAAAATCCTCTGCGCCTTGTTGTTTTCCGCCGGGGTGTGGATTTTTGCCGGACTGGTCCAAAAGCGCACGCAAAATCCGACTTTTGCTTGGTGGGCCGGTTTGCTTACGGCTGCCTGCCCGCCGCTTGTTTTTTCCTCTGTATCCGGGATGGAGATTGCTCTCAATTTTTTTCTTTTGACCGTTCTTTCGGCCAGTTTTTTTCTTTCGCCGCAAAAAAAGTATTGGGCCGGGGGGATTTTGGCCGGGTTTTTGTTTCTGACGCGGCCGGAGAATTTGATTCTTCTGCCCGTCTGGGGATTTTTGGCTTTTCTTGAAGCGGAAGGCCGGGGCAGAAAGATTTTGGGGCTTTTCTTGGGGTTTGCGGCGGTTGCGCTTCCCTGGCAGATTTTTCTTTATTCGCAGACCGGGCTTTTTCTGCCGCCGACGCGGACGGGAAAGCTTCTGCTTTTTCTGCCGGGGCAGTTCGGCGTTACGCTGGAACAGTTTGTCCGGCTCGGGCTTTTGGAGCGGCTGGAAATCGCGTTCCGGTCGGTTGCGGTTCTGTTCAAGACCAAGAATTTTTTGGTCTTCGGGCCGTTTTTGGTTTTGACCGGATACTTTATTCTTCGGGGGCGCATCGTTTTCACGCGGTTCTGGCTGGCGGGGAGCGTGTATTTCCTCGGGTTAATTTTTATGTTCGGGTTTTTCTTTCCCCTAATCAAGCTGCGGTATTTCATACACGTCTATCCCTTTTTGATATTCGCCTCGGTTTTGGGGTGTTATCATCTATGGTTGGACATCCGAACAAGATGGCCGGTTTTTGCCCGACCGGTCTGGGCGCGGGCCGGACTGGTATTTCTTTTCTTGAGCGTTCCGGTTTTGGGATTTCTGACGGCGCGGAAATTCGCCGCTTCGACGCAACAGCAGGATATCCGCCGCGAAATTGGAGTTTGGCTGAAAGAAAACACGCCCGCGGAGGCGCGGATTGCCCTCGAGCCGATCGGGGCGGTTGGCTATCATTCGGAACGGTTCATCCTCGATTTGGGTGGATTGGTGCAGCCGGAGGTATGGCCGTATATGAAAGAGGGGGCCAATTCCAACCCGGATTCGCTTTTGGCGTTTTTAGAACGAAAGAGGGTTGATTACGTCATTGACTACAGCCATCATCCCTGGGCGGGCAAAGTGGTGGATGTCTTTCCGGGAAAGTTTGAACTGTCCGCCAAAATCCAATCCCCCCATCCGCCGCCGGGGGCCGATTTGTACGATATTTTCCGCCGGTAAAAACGAGGGCCGGCGGGGTCCGGCCGTCTCCGGGAATTTATTTTTGGTAGGCGAAAACCAGGTTGCGAAGCGGAAGATAGGAAGCCCCGATTTCGCTTTCGTCCAGCGGCCTGAAGCGGGCGTCCAGCCCGGCTTTAATTGCGTCATCGACCCTCGGCAAATTGCCGTTCAAAAGCCAGATTCGTGCCGGGGCTTTTCCGATTTGCGCCTCGACGCGGTTCAACAGGGCGTCCGCCTCGTTTTTCAAGTACGGCTCCGTCCAGCGGTTCAAGTCGGGCCAGCAGGGGTGGGCAGCCACCTCGGCGGGAAAGGGGAAACGGATGAAGCGGTTTTGTTCACCCAGCCGCTTGAGATAGTACTCCGTTCCGCCCCAAGCCGAAGCGGGAAGCAAAAGGAGATCGCCGGGGCGGCTTTTTTCAAGCAGAAATTCGGTCAACGAGCGGATGGAATCGGGAGGGGGGTGCAGGCGCCGGCCGGTAAAGTTTCCAACTGTGACCATAAACAAGAGGGTGCAAAAGGCGGGGAGCAAAATCCGGTCGCCGAAGCGGGCCAGGAAGGGGGCGATTAGAAGCAGAACGGCAAAGAGGGCCAACATCGTGTACTTGGTCGCTATATAGATTGGATTGAACTGGGAGATCAGCCAGGGGGTTCCCAGCGAAACGGTCAAAACGGCAAGCAAAATCAGAATTTCCTTCCGCCGGAGGAACTCCGTGAAGCCGGCCGGGAGGCGGAATTTCAGCATCCCCCCTTCCAGACGGATGAAGAGCAGCGCCAGAAAAGCGCCGTATAGAAAGGCCGCTTTTTTCCCCCCGCCCCAAAAGATGAGCAGGGTTTCGGCCAGGACTCCCGCACCGGGGCGGGTGATTCCGGAGGTGCCGCCGTTGGTGGCCTGCATCCACAACACCGGCGTCCAGAGCAGGAAAAAGGGGGCCAGCGAGGCCAGCATCGCCAGGGCGAAGGACTTGAAGGAGGATTTGGAGAAGAGCCACAGATAAACGATTCCCTGCGCCAGAAGCAGGAAGAAAAACCAGTAGTGGGTGAAAGTGCCGGCCACGTTAACGGCCACATAGACGGCCCAGTTCTTTTTTGATGCTTGTCCGGAAGAAAATTGCTGCACAAAGAAAAGTGTAGACAAGATGGCCAGCAAGCCCAACAGAGAATACATCCGGGCGAACTGGGCGAACTGGACGGCCATCGGGTTTGCCAGAAAAAGAAAGGCGGCGAGGAGGCCGGTTTTCCGGTCAAAAAGGGTTTTTCCGAGAAAGTAAACCGCCGGGATGCTGAATAGATAGAAAAGGGCCGAGAGCGAACGGGCGCCGGCCTCATCGGCGCCGAAGAGGGCCATCCAAACCTTCAGCAAAAAATAGTATAAAGGGGGGGTGTGGGCGTTGGTTTTCAGGTTCTGGATGATTCCCGACCAACTGGTGTTGGCAATCTCCACGCTGCAGCATTCGTCAAACCAAAAGGAGCGGTGGATGCCGAAAAAAGAAAACCACAGGGCGGCGGCGGCCAAAACCGAAACGGCGGCAAACCGTAAAATCCTGCGCGCTTTTTCGTTTTCCATCGTTGGAAAGTCCGTCCGCCGCTCCCACCGCGGACGGGGCGAATATCCGGCGGGGGGTTCTGCCTGTCAAGCCAAAACCCCCCTTTGTTTTCCGGCTTCGACGGCGGCATCCGGCTTTTCGCCTTCGAGGGGCAGCAACAGCAATTCCGCGAATTGCCCGCTCAAAGCCCGGTTCATATATTCGGCCCGGTGTTCAAAAAGCAGGCAGCGTTTATGGGCGGACTGGCGGGGGTTTTTCTCTCTCCCTTTCTTTTTGAACCGCTGGCTGAAATCGTTCGGAATTACGCCCCTTCGGGCGCGCGGCCCTCCGATTGGTGGACGTACCACCTCGTATTTTGGATGCTTTCTTTTGTCTGGGCAATTTATTTCGGGGTCTGGGCCCACCGGTCGGAGTGGGGCTGGTTTTCGACCGGAGATTTGAAAAAGAAACTCCTCTGGATTTTGACCCTCGGGACGCTCCTGCGGCTTTTGGTGGTGGTTTTCATTGACATCCCGCCGGCCTCCGACGCCAAGGCATACGACTTATTGGCGCAGGAGCTGGCGCAAACCGGGAGTTTTCAAGACGGCGGCGTTTCCACGGCCTTTCGGCCGGTGGGATATCCGGCTTTTTTGGCGGGGATTTACAAGGTTTTCGGTTACCACCTTTTTTTGCCCAAACTGGCCAACGTGTTTTTCGATTTTCTATCGTGGCTTTTGCTTTGGCGGCTTTTTTCCCGCTGGAAGGATGAGCGCACGGCGTTGAAGGCCCTGGCCATCGTCGTTTTTTTCATCCCCGAGCTGTATTCCACCCAGTACCTTTTGGCCGAACAGCTTTTCGTGTTTCTGTGGGTGCTCAGCCTTTACTTTTGGGAAACCGGCGGCACGCAGAAATATCGACCGTTCCTTTCCGGGGCGGCTTTCGGGCTGGCGGCTCTGGTGCGTCCGGTGGTGCTTTTCTGGATTGGGCTGCCGGTTCTATTCGACCTTTTCAAGAAACGGCGGCTGGCGGCCCTCGCCCTTGTTTTGGGTGTATTCGCGGCCCTCGGCCCCTGGATTTACCGAAACCACCAAAAATTCGGGATCTGGGGTTTGTCCGGACACGCGGGCATAAATTTCTGGCTGGGGGCCCATCCCGGGGCCACCGGCTCGGGCTATTTCCCGGAGCTGGAGAAGTACCCCTTTGACGCGTCCACCCAAAAGGAAATGGACCGGAACGCCTGGAGGCTGGGATGGGAGTTTGTCAAAAACCATCCCTGGGAGTATGTCCGACTCGGGCTCATCAAAGAAGCGATGGTTTTCGGTTTTGAGCACAACTTCGTTTTCGACCTCTGGGAACTTCCCACCCACGGGCAGCTTGTCTGGGGGATTTTTGGGCAGGCCTACTGGTGGATTCTTCTTTTTTTTGCGACCGTCAAAGGGGCACGAGTTCTTTTCAACCGCCAAGAGCGGGCAGAAATGGGAAGCTGGCTGCCGTTCTGGACGCTTCTATACTGGGTCGCGGTTCATTTCTTTTTTGTCGGGGCCAGCCGCTACCACCACCCGGTCGTTCCTTTTTTCGCCTACTTTGCCGCACTCACCGTTTTATCACGTCCCAAAGAAGAGAATTCAGGCCGCACGTCCAGTTAGAAGGTCGCGCTTAGGCCAACTCCAGGGTGTTTGGAAAAGGCGAGGAGGAACATGAAGGTGAAATTCCGATACGACCAGCTTGCGGTGGGGTGGAGTTTGACCCCGTCGTAGATAATCAGCGAGGAGAAATTTTTGGGAAAGCGGATATTGACGCCGCCGATGGGGCGGAATTTGTCCTCGTAAGTCCCAAAGGCAACTCCGGCGTAGGGGGCTATCGGGATTTTGGTGTGCGGTTTCAGGTCTTTGCTCAAGGTGCCGTAGAAGGATTGTCCGGTGGGGGTGCCGATTCTATCGGAACTGGTGCCAAAAATCAGGGCGGGGCGAACTTTCGTCTCCTTCACCGCCAGCCAGTTCGCCAGCGGATTTACTTTTTCCTCTTCCGAGAGAAAATTCATCTCAATTCCGGCGGTAAACGTCGGCAGAAACCTAAACACAAGCGTGTTGCGCCAGCGGGCGCGCTTGATTGCGTCCGGAATCACCCGCACGGCGGCAATCAGCCGCCCCTCGTTTTCCCCGGCAGTCCCACGGACCGCCCGACCCTCGCCGGGTCAGAGGGGTCAACTGGGGACCTCCGAGCCCGGCTCTGCGGCGTGCTGGTCGTGGGCGTGTTCATCTTCGCTCTCGCCTTCACCTTCTTCCATCGCCAAGAGATGTTCCTCCCAATGCTCCTCGGTCATTCCGGGGGGCAAAGAGAGTTCCACCGGCATTGAGTCCGTGCGGTCGGAAAGCAGATAATCGAGGCGTTCAGTCAAAACTTCGCGGGTGGCTTCGCCGATGATTCTGAAAACTTTTTGGCCGTTTGTGTCGAAAATGGCCGTGGCGGGCAAAAGCGTGCCGAGTTCCAGGCCGTCCTGGTCGTCGGGGGTGGCGCCCGTCCAGATTGGGAAATTGATTTGGTACTGCCTGGCGAATTTTTCCACTTTCTTTTTGTCCTTGGCGGGGTCGGTGGAGGCCGCGATGAACCGGACGCCTTTGGCTTTGTATTCATTTTGCAATTCGACGAAGAGGGGCATTTCCTTGCGGCAGGGGACGCACCAGGTGGCCCAGAAGTTCAAAACGACGATTTGGCCGCGGTAGTCGGAGAGCTTGGCGGATTCTTTTTTGAGTGTTTGGAGTTCCAATTTGGGAGGGGGAAAGGAATCGGCCAAAAATCCGGCGGCGAGGGTGAGGGCGGTTAAAAGCGGCACGGAAGGAATTAAAACCGAAGTTTATTGACGGTCAAGAAAAAGTTCGGCAGAGCCCTCCTCGCGCACTTTGGGACGTTTAACCTCCCCTTAATCCCCTCCTTCGTAAGGAGGGGAGAAAAAAATAGGAATTCGAAATTGATTGATGTGTCGGGAGTAACTCCCGACACAACGGGTAAATACAAGAATTTTGGTAGGAGTCTTTAAATACAACGGTCCGGGACAGAATACCTTGTAATAAGCGAGGACTGAAAAAGTATGTGCCTGCCTCCATCGGTGGTGAAGCCGGTGAGAGTTTTTTGAACTCCAAAGGAATCATATTGGACGGTGAACTCCAGGCTGAAGCGGGTCGAATAGCCGAGGGGTATGGCAAAAGTCGCAGGACTATTAAGCAAGGTTGAATCCGGTTTAAATTTTACATCACTTTCCCGATTGGGAAGAGATTCGACTGTCAATACCAAGCCCTGACTATAGTACCCAGAGTCGAGGTAGATGAATGCTCCGCTTTTCGGTTCTCTAAGTCTTCCACCGGTTAACACGGAGATGGAACCGGAGATTGTGCCAGCTGGAGGGTTGGGGCATTTTGGCCGAGTCGTATCACCACAACCGAATGCGACCAAAGTTGGAAGTAGAAATAACAAAGTGCGCCGGTTTGATTTTGGCCTGCCCATACGGGAGAATATTCATCAATTATTGTGCCAAAAGCAAATGCGAGAAGGGGTGTTGGCGGACAAGGGGATGGAAATGGAAATCGAACACATCCGGCAAAGGTGCTGGCGGATTTTTGCCGGGGGCGGTGGAATTTGGACGGGATTGTCTTGGGGCACGTTGCAGACCTCACCCCCTGGCCCCCTCTCCGACACGGAGAGGGGGGATGGGCGGTTCGCGAAGTGCCCCTGCAAAGACAAAGGCAAAAACGGGCAGGCACAAGACCTGCCCCTACAAAAACAAACGCAAAGACGGGCAACCATGGTTCGGCTACGCTCACCACAAGCGGGGGAGTTGCCCCTACAAAACACCCCCCTTTCAAATACAGTGATTGGTGATTAGGGATTCGTCCGCCCGGCACAACCCAAGTAAAACGAGGGACAGGAAAGGCAACCTCTCCCTGACCCTCTCCTCAAGGAGAGGGGACAAGACAGGGACACCGTCTTTAGTCAGGCCAAGCGTTGAACCTCCCCAATTCCCCTCCTTCGTAAGGAGGGGACAAAGTGGGCGGGCAGGCAGGGAGGGTTGCCCCTACGAAAAAACAGACGGGCGATTCGCGAAGTGCCCCTGCAAAACACCCCCTCCGGCCCTGCCGCCTCGTCCCCCTTGGCAAGGGGGACAAAAAAAACAGGGCAGGTGGCAACGTGCCCCTACAAAAACAAGAAGAATGGGCGAACGCCGTTCGCCCTACGAAAGTGTCGGGAGTAGCTCCCCACACAACGGGGGGACGGAGGCGCAAAAATTGCGCCAACGAACGGCTTGAACGGGCGTATAACATATGTATGAATGCGCATATGAACAACTCAAGGGGGGCGGCGGCGCTCCAAGAGGGAATCGAGACCTTGAAGGTTCTGGCGGAGCCGGTGCGGCTTCGGATTCTGCGGCTGCTTCTTTCGGCCGGGAAGGAAATCTGCGTTTGCGAGCTGGCGGACTCTTTGCTCGTGCCGCAGTATGCCGTCTCCCGGCACGTCAAGGAGCTGGAGCGAGAGGGGCTTGTCCGCTCGCGGCGGGAGGGGAAGTGGGTCTATTATTCCGCCGAAAAGCCGGGGGGCGGTTTTCACAAAAAGCTTTTGCAGGCGGTTCTGGCGCTGCCGGAGAACTCCGCCCGGGAGGATCAAAAGAATTTCGCCAAACGGCTGAAATTGCGGGCGGGGGGGAAGTGCATTCTCGGAATCCAAAACAAAAATCTTTTGCCCAAAGGAGCATGAAATGAAACAATCCGTCGTGATGGGGTGCGCCCTCTTGATATTTTTTCTGCCCGCTCTTTCCCACTCCCAGGACCAGTGTGGAACTGTTTGTCCGGTGTGCACGGGGGAGCTAAAAAATCCGCAGGAACAAAAGGGTTATCAAGGAATCATACCCCCCGGCCGATTCAATTGGTTTTCGATATACGTTCCCGCCGGACACGACGAGGAGGAAAATGGGTCCACCACTTTTTCCGTGGGGCTTTTTAACCGATTGGAAACCGGAATTACACTTGGTCTCGGCAGCTGGGACTGGAGAGGAAAAACGAGGGTTCTATTGGTGCCGGAAAAAAGAATTACTCCCGCTTTGCTTGCCGGTGTCGGCAATCTAAAACCCTCCGGCTTGGAAACCAACGGCTATGTAATGCTGGCCAAAGGAGCGCCCCTGGGTTCGTCCTATTTTCTGCACGGATACCTTGGGGCCGCCAAGCCCTTTGACGGCCGGCCGGCAGAAGCAATTTTCGGCGCATCCATAGGTTTCGGAAGCCGGATTGCCGCCATGTCGGCTTATGACGGGCAGGAGTTCCATCTTGGCGCGGCTTATCAGCCGTTTTCCTTTTCGAATTTCGGCTTAATGGTTTTGGACGTGGAGGGACACCCGGAAGCGGCTTTGATGGGGGCTTTTTCCGGAAGAATTCCGTTTATGTCCAGCAAAAAGCCGGAGGAAGCGCCGAGCGATTCCTCCAAAATAGAATAGAAACCTTTTAGGGGTTGGAAGTTTTGGATGGGTCGGGAGCGGTTCGGCTTCGCTCACCATAAATGACTCCCGACACAACGATAAGGATTACCGCGCGTCAGCCGTCAAACCGAAAGTTTTTTGCCTTTGGTTTCGGGAAAGGTCCAAATCCAGAGGCCGGTCAGAACGGCAAAGAAGGCGGCAATCGAAATTCCTCCGCCCAGGCCGTAACGGGTCGCCACATGGGCGATAATCACCGGGGTGAAAAACTGCACGCCGCGGGCCAGATTGAAGGCGGAGCCCATGGCGGTGTTGCGGACATCGGTCGGGAACAGTTCGGAGAAAAGCGGGCCGTAGCCGCCGAACATGCCGGTGCCGAAGCCGACCAAAAACATACAACCGAGAATTACCGGCGGGGAGACGGCAATCGTTTCCCAGAGCAAAGTTATCATCACCAGTCCCCCGGCCATCAGGAAGGAGTAAATGGTGTAGGCCGGGCGGCGGCCCAAGCGGTCGGCCACGAAGCCGAAGGTGAAATAGCCCAAAAAGCCGCCGGTTTGGGTGACCAAAATCCAGGCGGCGGATTTGGCCAATGAAAACTGGCGCTGTTGATGCAGATAACCCGGCAGCCAGGAGTAGGTGAACCAATAGGCGGACATGTCGAAAATCGCCAGAACCAAAGCGAGCATGAAAAATTTGCGGTGTTCGCGGGAGAAGAGAAGCAGAAATTTTGATTTTTCCTTGATTTTGGAAGCGTCCGCCATTTCGGAAGTCCGTCTCTTTCTTTCCAGCCAGAGGTCGGATTCGGGGAGCGTGCGCCTAATCACGACCACGAGAAGGGCGGGGAGAACGGAAAGGAAAAAACAGGCGCGCCAGCCGATTTCCGGAGCCAAGAATCCGCCGACCACCGAGGCCAAGGCGATGCCGATGGGGGCGCCGGTTTGCATATAGGCGCCGTAGCGGCCGCGCACGTTGGGCGGGAACGTTTCCCCCACATAGGTCTGGCCGGTGGCCCATTCGCCGCCGACGCCCAAGCCGGTGATGACGCGAAAGAGAATCAGTGTCGGCAGGTTGGCGGAGAAGCCGGAAAGGAAGGTGCCGACGCTGTAGGTCAGAATCGTTCCCTGCAAAACGGCCTTGCGGCCGAAGCGGTCGGACAGGATGCCAAAGACCACGCCGCCGACGGCGGTGGCGGTCAAGGACGCGCCGAGCACGTACGAAAGCTCGACGTTGGAAAGATTCAGCTCCTTGCCGATGGGAATCAAAAGGAAAGTGTAGAGCACCAAATCGTAAAAATCGAAAACCCAGCCGGCCCAGCTTAAAAGCAGGATTTGGTAATGGGAGCGGGTCGGTTTTTCGTATTCGTTCAGCAGTTGCGGAGGTGCAGTCGTGGAAGTCCCGCCCATTGAAGGGGAAATAAGATTACGGAGGGGAGGGCGTCAAGCGGAAAGACACCCCCTTCGGCCTTCCCTCGATTTTGCTCGGGACAAGCCGGCCTCGTCCCCCCTTGGCAAGGGGGGCAAAAAAAACGGGCAGGTGGCAACGTGCCCCTACAAATGCAAAACAAAATGGGCAGACCCTAAAGACAAATACGTTCGGGCAAGCACATCGGTCTGCCCCTGCAGAGACAAACGCAAAAGGGGGCAACCACGGGGAGTTGCCCCTGCAAAGACACCCTTTCCGGCCTGCGGCGCCGTCCCTCTTAAATACAGGGGGAAAGAGAAAGTTCCGGTCAGCAGGCGCAGAGGCGGCCTTCGCGCCAGGTTTCGTACCCTTCGTACAAAAGATAGCCGGCAATCAAAAGGCCGGCGGCGGGGTCGGCCCACCAGATTTGGAAAGAGTAGTTCAGCCAAAGTCCGGCCAAGAGGGCGGCGGAGAGGAACATACATGCCAAAGTTTGCTTGGAGTCGGCCACCAAGCTCTTGCTTTCCAATTTTTTTCCGGTGCGGTATTTCAACAAAAAGAGGACGGGCATTACGATTAAGGAGACGATGGCGATGGCGATGCCGAGGAGGGAGGGTTCGGCGCCCCGGCGTTCGTATAATTTTTGGGCGGATTCGAAAAGGACGTAGGCACCGAGGATGAAGAAGGCGGCGGCGACCAAGTGGACGGCTTTTTTCTCGGACTTCATTTCCTCTTCCTTCGACGCCCATTTTTTGCCGAAGCGCCAGACCATGACGCCCCCGGAGAGGGATTCGACGAAGCTGTCCAGCCCGAAGCCGACCAGCGCGGTGCTTTGGGCCAAAATGCCGGCGAAAACGGAGACGAGCCCTTCCAGCAAATTGTAGCCGAGGGTGAAATAGGAGAGGCGGAGGGCTTTTTTGTGCAGGGCAGAATTTGCCTGGGATTCGGAATTCATACGGGCGCGGTTTGAATTAAGAGGGGTGGAGGGGGGGCGTCAAGGAGAAAATGGAGGTTGAAAGGCAACCTCACCCCCTGGCCCCCTCTCCGGCATGGAGAGGGGGGATGGGCGGTTCGCGAAGTGCCCCTGCAAAGACACCCCCTCCGGCCCTGCGGGCCTCGTCCCCCTTGGCAAGGGGGACAAAAAAGACAGGGCACGTGGCAACGTGCCCCTACAAAGACGGGCAGGCACAAGACCTGCCCCTACAAAGACAAGGCAAAGTTATTTAGGTTTTTTGGGGAGCCAGCGTGGAACAGCTTTCAGATACGATTCGTATTCCGCGCCGAATTTTTGTTTTAAGGCGGGTTCTTCGTAGAGGATGACGAAGAGGTGCTGGATGGCCCAGACGCAGGCGGCGAAGATGAAAAGCGTCCAGGATTCGAAAAAGATTGCCTGGCCGATGATGATGAGACCGAGGGCGAGGTACATTGGGTTTCTCGTCCAGCGGTAGAGGCCGCGCGACACAAAAACTTTGGGCGGGTCGATGGGGGCGGGGGTGCCTTTGCCAAAGGTTGCGAAATCCCAAAAGCACCACAAAAGGAAGATTGCGCCTGCGGCGATTAAGGGGATACCCGCGAGATACCAATTGCCGATTTCGAAGGAGCGGTTCCAAGCCGAAAGGAGAATCCAGCGGGGAATCAAAATCACGCCGGTGACGGGGACGAGGAGGAGGAAGAGCAGGGTTTTTATGATTGGCGACATTTAACCTCCCCTTAATCCCCTCCTTCGTAAGGAGGGGACAAAAACAATAAACCTCACCCTAACCCTCTCCTTGAGGAGAGGGGGCAAGACAGAAGCACCCCCTCCGGCGCAGAGCGCCTCGTCCCCCTTAAGTACAGGGGGACAGAAAGACGGGCAGGCACAAGACCTGCCCCTACAAAATCAAAGGCAAAGGCGGGCAACCACGGGGAGTTGCCCCTACGAATACAAAACCAAAAAACGGGCAGGCACGGAGGCCTGCCCCTACGAAAAACCGGACGGGCGGTTCGCGAACCGCCCCTACAAATGCGAGAAAAGAAACGGGCAGGCACAAGACCTGCCCCTACAAAGACAAAGGCAAAAGCGGGCAGACACATGGGTCTGCCCCTACGAAAGACGGGGCGGTTGATTTCGCAAAACGGTTTTCCTATCATTCCCGCAACCTTGGCGGCCATTGGCCGTAAAGATACAACATAATGAAAGGAGGAGCAGTATGAAGAAACGCCTGGTTACCACCGGCGTGTTTTTGCTTTTGGGGCTTTTTTTGGCCGTTTCCACCTCGGCCAAGCGGAGGGGTTCAGCGAAAGCGGAGACCAAAGACCTGCCGGAGTTGAAGCATGAGAAATACGTTCTGCCGAACGGGCTGCAAGTAATTTTGCACGAGGACCATACCGTGCCGATTGTTTCGGTGAACGTGTGGTATCACGTCGGTTCCAAAAATGAAAAGGTGCGGCGGACGGGGTTCGCCCATCTGTTCGAGCATATGATGTTCCAGGGGTCGGAGCACCAGCCGGGGGAATTTTTTGCGCCTCTCGAAAAAGTGGGCGGGTCGGCGAACGGCTCCACCAACGAGGATAGGACGAATTATTGGGAGAATGTGCCCTCCAATTATCTGGAACTGGCGCTCTGGCTGGAGGCGGATAGGATGGCGTATCTCCTGCCGGCGATGGATTTGAAAAAACTGGACAACCAAAGGGACGTGGTGAAAAACGAACGGCGGCAGGGGTATGAGAATGAACCGTATGGAAAAATTGAGGCGTTGATGCCGGAACTGCTTTATCCCTCCGGGCATCCGTACAGCTGGCCGGTCATCGGGAGCCACGAGGATTTGACGGCGGCATCCTTGGAGGACGTGAAAGATTTTTTCCGCACCTATTACACGCCCTCCAACGCGAGCTTGTGCATCACCGGGGATTTTGAGCCGGCCAAGGCGAAGGAACTGGTGAAAAAGTATTTCGGGGGCATACCCCCCGGGCCGACGGTGGAACGGCTGAAGGACTGGCCGGTGAGTTTTGACGGCGAGAAGCGGGTGACCGTGCCCGACCGGGTATCGCTGCCGCGCCTCTACTACGTCTGGCACACCCCCCCGTTCTATGCGCCGGGGGATGCGGAGCTGGATTTGCTCGCCAATATTCTTTCTTCCGGGAAAACCTCGCGGCTCTACAAGTCGCTGGTGTATGACCGGCAGATTGCGCAGGATGTTTCCGCTTTTCAGGCCTCGCGCCAAATCGGGAGCGAGTTCAGAATTATGGTCACCGCCAAACCGGGGGTTACGATGGAGGAGATTGAGCGGGCGGTGGATGAAGAGCTGGCAAAAATCCGCACCAAGGGGGTTTCCTCGCAGGAACTTTTGCAGGCGCAGAACAACTGGGAGGCGATATTCGTCCGCCAGTTGCAGAACGTCGGCGGGTTCGGGGGGCGGGCGGATTTGCTGAATCAATACAACTTTTTTCTGGGAGACCCGGACAAATTATCCTGGGATATGAACCGGTATTTGGGGACGACCGCGGGGGCCATCAAGGAGACGGCGCAAAAGTATCTGGACCCTTCCCGCCGCCTCGTGGCGTGGGTGGTGCCGCAGCCGGACTTTCGCGCGGAGAAATCGACCGTCGATTTCAGCAAAATGCCCTCCCCGGCGAAGGAGCCGACATTCAATCCTCCCAAAGTTCAAAGAGCAAAACTTTCCAACGGGATGGAGGTGTGGCTGGCGGAGGAACATAAACTTCCTCTCGTGCAACTGGAAGTAGTCGTCAAGTCCGGCTGGGCGGGGGACCCGAAGGGGAAACCGGGAGCAGCGGCTTTGACCGCGGCGCTTCTGGATGAGGGGACGCGCTCGCGCTCTGCGCTCGAAATTTCCTCCGAGGCGAAGAGTTTGGGGGCGCAACTTTCCACCGGCAGTTTCTTTGACGGCTCGACGGCGACGCTCAACGTTTTGAAGAAGAATCTGGACGGGGGGCTGGATTTGCTTTCCGACATCATCCAAAACCCGGTCTTCCCCGCGGAGGAACTGGAACGGCAAAGGCAGATTTATCTGGGGCGCATCATGCAGGAATCGAAGGAGCCGGTGGCTTCGGCCATCAAGGCGTTCCAGAAGGCGCTTTTCGGCGAAGACCATCCGTACAGCCAGCCGTACACCGGCAGCGGGACGGAGGCGTCCGTCAAGTCGCTCCAACGGGAGGATTTGGCCGGCTACTACGAGACCTATTACGCGCCGAACAACGCCGCGATTGTGGCGGCGGGGGACATCACGATGGAGGAACTGCTCCCCAAGCTGGAGAGGGCGTTCGGCGGGTGGGAGGAAAAAGAGGTTCCGGCGATTACGATTCCGCCCGGGCCGGCGATACGGGGCTCCAAAGTCGTCCTCGTGGACAAGCCGGGGGCGGCGCAATCGGTCATCGTGATGGGAGGTTATGGAATGGCGATGAGCTCCCCCGATCGTTATCCCTTCCAGGTGATGAACAACGTTTTGGGCGGACAGTTCACCGCCCGGCTGAACATGAATTTGCGGGAGGAGAAGGGGTATTCGTACGGCTCGTACTCGTTCGGCATCCCGACCAAGGGAACGGGGCTTTTCATCGCCTTTGCGCCCGTGCAGGAAAAATCCACCAAGGAAGCGCTTACGGAGATGAAAAAGGAACTTTCCGGGATTTGCGGCACGAAGCCCATCACGGCGGAGGAGCTGAAAAACAGCAAGGACAATCTCATCAAGGGATACTCGCAGGAGTTCCAGACGGTGGGGGCCATCGCCGGGAAGCTGGCGGAGATGGTGATCTTCGGGCTTTCGGAGGATGAGTTTTCGCGCTACGTTCCCTCCGTGGCCGCCGTGGACGGCAAGGAGGCGCAGGAGATGGCGAAGAAATACATCCGGCCGCAGGCGACGCTCACCGTGGTGGTCGGCGACAAGGCCAAGCTGGCCTCCATCGTCAAGGAGCTGAATTTGGGGGAAATCAGCCAGATGGAGGAGGAGTAGTTAAACTCACCCCTGACCCCCTCTCCGACACGGAGAGGGGGAAGGGGCGATTCGCGAATCGCCCCTACAAAGACAAAGGCAAAAACGGGCGGGCGGAAGCCCGCCCCTTTTTTTCTTGACCGGCCCGGCGGGCTGGTTATCTTTCAGGCATTAGAAATAACGTCAAGCGGTGAATGGAGGGAGGGAAGTTTGCCGAAAGGGTTGAATTGTGTCCGGGAAAAAAAACGGGCAGACAGACCGGTCTGCCCCTACAGGAAAGACAGAGATTGGAGACCGGAGATTAGAGATTCGTCCACTCCCGGCTCCGACTCGAAGAGCGGGCACGTGCAACGTGCCCCTGCAAAAACACCCCCTCCGGCCCTGCGGGCCTCGTCCCCCTTGGCAAGGGGGACAAAGAAAGCAGAGACTGGAGACCGGAGATTAGAAATTAGAAATGAAGAAACAAAAACCATACTAAAAAAGGAGGAGCGATGAAACGCATCCTTACAGTATCCATGCTGACGGCGCTTGCGGCACTGTGGACGATGGCGGTTTTTGCGGCGGTGCCGCAGTTGATCAATTTTCAAAGCATCCTGCGGGATGGGAGCGGGATCCCGGTGGCGGACAGCACATATTCGGTCACGTTCACCATCTACAATGCTGCCAGCGGGGGAACCAACCTTTGGACCGAAACCCAGAGCGTGACCACTGCCAACGGGCTTTTCGCCGTGCTTTTGGGGAGCGCCAACCCGGTTCCGGATTCCGCTTTTAACGATTCCGTTCGCTATCTCGGGGTCCAAGTCGGGGCGGACCCGGAGATGACGCCGCGACAGCAAATCGTTTCGACGGCCTATTCGTTCCGAGTCGCCCATTTCATCCCCAATTATGGTATTAACAACACCTTCATCGGTCAGTATGCCGGCAACTTGGGGATGGCCGGGCGCAATAACACCGGCAGCGGGATCGGTGCGCTCGTTCGCAACAACACCGGCTCCGAAAACACCGCCAACGGGACATTTGCGCTCTTAAACAACAACGCCGGCTCCTCCAACACCGCCTGCGGGTACAGTGCGCTCGCGTACAACATTTCCGGCTACAATAATACAGCCAGCGGGGCAGAGGCGCTCGCCAATAACACCAGCGGCTTCTATAACACCGCCAGCGGATACCGAGCGCTTTACAACAACACCACCGGCTCCGACAACACCGCCAGCGGGGTAGGGGCGCTCTTCAGTAACACCACCGGCTACTCTAACACCGCCAACGGGAGTGGAGCGCTCTACAGCAACACCACTGGCATCGACAATACCGCCAGTGGTGACGATGCGCTCTCGAGAAACACCGGCGGCAACGGCAACACCGCCTACGGGGTAGCAGCGCTTAACAGCAACACCACCGGCGGCGCCAACACCGCCAGCGGGAAGGAGGCGCTCTTCAACAACACCATCGGCAACCACAACACCGCCAGCGGGGCCAGTGCGCTCTACAGCAACACCACCGGCATCGACAACACCGCCAGCGGGTATCTGGCGCTCGGAAACAACACCACCGGCTCCTACAACATCGCCAGCGGGTTCAGTGCGCTCTCGGGCAACACCGGCGGCGGCGGCAACACAGCCCTCGGGTACGGTGCGCTCTCCGGTAACGCCACCGGCAATCTCAACACGGCGATAGGTTACGGGGCGAATGTGGCTATCAGCACCATGACCAACGCCACGGCCATCGGCGCCAACGCCATAGTGGATGCCAGCGACAAGATTCGACTGGGGAACAGCGCTGTCACGGTTCTCGAATGCCAGGTGGGGCTGACGGTCGTCTCCGACAAAAACGAAAAGGAAAACTTCCGGCCGGTGGATGGGGAGGAAGTGCTTGAGAAACTTCGCAAACTTGAGCTTTCGAGCTGGAACTACAAGGGGCATGACCCGAAGCAGTTCCGGCACTATGGCCCGATGGCGCAGGATTTCTTTGCCGCTTTCGGGGATGACGGGGTGGGGAAGATTGGGACGGAGACGACCTTGAACTCCGGGGACGTCGCCGGAATTTTGATGGCGGCGGTGCAGGCCTTGGGGGACGAGAATGCCGAGCTCAAATCCCGGATGGAACAGCTTGAGAAAAAACTGAAGGAACTTCAGGCCGAAAAGCCGCAGGCGGAGGTGCGGTAGGATAGACCTCACCCCCTGGCCCCCTCTCCGACACGGAGAGGGGGAAGGGGCGATTCGCGAATCGCCCCTACAAAGACAAAAACGGGCGGGCGGCAGCCCGCCCCTTTTTTTTGCGCGAGAGGGGGGTTAAAAAGTTATTTGCAACTGCAGGCCGGGGGTTTTGCTTTTGGCAAAATACTTTGGGGCGAGCTGCCAGCCGGTTTGCGCCATTTCCTGGTTTCGTTTGCGCACGGCGCCGTCCACCTGGGCGATATCCACGATGGCGTGGACGATGATGAACGTGGCGATTGCGCTGGCAACAAGTTCCTCGCCGTCCCCCCGGCTGTTCTCGGCCTCATTGGCGGCCAACAGGAAAAATCCGGTAAACACGCCCCGGATGGCGCCGCCCGTCCAGCCCCTTTTGTGAACCCCTCCGTAAAAATAACCCACCGAGGGGCCGAGCACGGTTCCGGTGTTGGCCACCACGGCGGCGGCCATTTCCACATCCTCCTTGTCCGAAGCCGCATCCATGGAAATCCCGATAATATTCGGCAGTATCGTCGCACAAAGCGACCAGGCGAGCGCCCTGCCGGGGGATTTGAGTTGGGGTTGAACATCCGTGGTGTCCGCAAAAGCGAGTTTCGGTAAAACGCAAAGAACAAGGAGCCGCGCTGCACAAAACAGGAACTTATTCATCGGCCCTCCTTTTTTCCGGGCGGTTTTTGTTTTCGCTTTGTTTCGCCTGCAAGGCCGTTTGCCTTCACGGCAGGCGGTAGCCGACGCTTACGCCGAAGACGAAGTCCAAAATGTCCCCCAAGTCATCGTCCATCGGGACGCGGAAGAGGAGGCCGGGGATAAAGTTGCCGAAGGCGTAGCTGCCGGAGAGGCCCAGCTGCTGGATGGTGCGCTCGTTGAAGCTCAAATCCCCCTCAGTGATAAGGGCCCGGCCGGTGAAGCCGCCCAAGAGGGTGACGCGACCGCTCCGGAAGCCGACTTGGGCGCCGTAGTCGCCGAAGAGCTGCGCATCGCCGCCCCCCTCGGTGACGACCATGAAGGCGGGGCCGGCTCGGAGATTGATCAAAAGTCCCGTCGGCCCCGTGTAGCGGTAGTTGGCGCCGGCGGTGAAGGTCATGACGTCCGGGAAGAAGGCCTCGAAGCGGTCGTAGTCCGTGAAGAAGGCAAATTCGGAGGCGAGGAGATGCTCGTCGTCCACGATTGGAAAACGGACGGCGAAATCGGCGGCAAAGCGGGAGCCGGGGGGGGCGATTTCCACGCCAATCTGCGGATTACCGAGCTGGTTTTCGGAGTAGCCCTCCACGCTGACCGTGTCGCCAAAAAAATCGATGAAGGTGTAGTCCTTCAGCCCGGCGTTCGTGAAGGGGAGCTCGGCCTTGAGGGTCAAAAGGCGGCCCAGCCGGAAGCGGCCGGAAAGAAAGAAGGTGGCGGTGGAGAAGGTGGTTTTGAGAGGCGGGGTCAGGAACCCGCCGCCAAGATACTCATCCGTAAAATTCGGCTTCTGGATTTCCAGAAAGATGGCGCGGTCGGCGGTTTGGTCCAGCCAGGGGGACTGGGGGAAGGCGCCGGGGGTTAGAAACAGAAAAAGAAGGAAACCGAGCGGGGTTTGGAGCCGGTTACGTTTGGTCATAGTACCTCCCGTTATAAAGGTGCATTCGCTGATGAAGCCCGCCCGTTGCGACGGAAAGAAAGGGGGCGGGTTTGCGCCTGTCAAGCGCAACGGAGCGCCGGGTTGAAACCCGGCCTACGGGGGCAAATCCGACACTGAGGTGTCGGCTACCTTAAGGAAAAGAGTTCGTTCCTACGTTTTTCCGTTCCATTTGTATATCTCTCTGTCTCCGATTTGCAGAATGCGTTCGTAGCCGCTTTGGCGCATCAGCTCCAACAACTGCGAACGTAGCGGTTCGCGAATCCAGATTTCGAAGATAATCAGGCGGGTTTTGCGCGCAGCGATGGCGTCGGCCAGTTCGGTTACGGAGAGGATGCGGTATTTTTCCCGTTGGGCGTCATGCAGCCGGGAGGAGATAACCACGCCGGAGTGGTTTTCTATTTTCGGCAGGACAGCCGCCTTGGAGCTTAACAGATAGCCGGGCCAGAAGGCCAAAACCGGCTCGCCTTCGGTTTCTATGTTTGAATCCAGCGTGCGGGCGACCGATTCGAGCGTTTCGATTTTCCAGTTTATGGCATTCTCGCGCCCGCCGCCGACGCCGGGCACGGCTGTTCCAAGGGCGGTGTAGCGGTGGTAATCGAACGGCCAGGCGAGGACGTAAGCCGTCAAAGCAATAATGGAAAGAGTTCGCCAGCGGCCGGGGGATTGCATCAGTTTCGAAGCAAGCAGAATCAGGGCGATTATCAGAAACGGAATCATCGAGGAGAAGTATTGAATGTGCGTGGGGGTGGGGATAAACAGCATGAACGGCAGAACGAAAGTCACCACCAGAAGGGAGGGAAGTTTTTGTCCGGCGCGAATCGAAATGTAGAGCAGGTAAGCGCCTGCCAAAAGGAGAAGCGCGAACTGCAGACCGATGAACCCCTCCGTCAAGCCCCAGCCCAAGAGGCGGGGGATGGACTGGATTTTCTGCGTTAGGGAGCCGGCGAAGTCGAAATCGGAACGCAAGAAGTGGTAGCCGATGTTGTTGAAGTAGAAATTGTCCGGGTTTTTGAGGAGGAAGTAAGAACTCGGCGCCAAGCCGAGCAAAAGGCCGGTTATATGCTTCCAAAGGGGGGGGAGTTTTTTTCCGTCCCGGTAAATCAGATAGAAAAAAACGGGAACCAGCCCAACGAAATAGAGGCGGGTGCTTATCGCCAATCCGAGAAAAACTCCGGCCAGAAGATATTTCCAATCCTTCCAGCGGTCGGCATAGAGGGAGAGGTAGGCGGCGAAAAGGAGAAAAGTCGAGAGCGCGTAGGTTTTCGTGGTGGCGAACCAGCCGATGGAGAAGCTGCTGGCGGCAAAAAGGATTACAGCTAAAAGTGCCCAGGATTGTTTACCCGTAAGATTTCTGACGTGGAGGAAGAGGAGAAGGCCCATCAAAACGCCCAAGAAGCCGGAGAGGGCGCGGGCGGAATACCAGTTCATCCCGAAAATTTTCATCCAAGCCCCGTAGGCATAGGGCAAAAGGGGCATTTGGGGCCAGAAGAAATCGGTATAGAGCGATTGGCCTTCCATCACCAGCTTGGCGGCCAGAAGGTAGGCCCCCTCGTCGGGGTCCACCAGCCGCTCGCGCGACGAAAAGAAAAAAACGGCGGCCAGGAGGG
Source organism: Verrucomicrobiia bacterium (assembly GCA_035574275.1). NCBI lineage: Bacteria > Pseudomonadati > Verrucomicrobiota > Verrucomicrobiia > Verrucomicrobiia bacterium. Next base: position 22,943 of record DATLYY010000070.1, on the reverse strand, counting down.
TCAAAGCAATCAAAACATAAAACCAACCGCTTCGATTACGAGTTTCGGATTTTTCCACCATTGAGAAGCGCAATAACTTGCACGACAATTTTCCCGTCAAGCCAAAAATTTTTCATTCACCGGCGCTTGACAAGGAAAGGGGGGGGGTTCATCTTTCCGGCAGGCAAAAGGAGTTTCTTACCAAGCCGGGGAGCCGGGTGGGCTTTTCGAGGGGAAGGGTCCAACGGGCGGGCCGGGGGAGAATCGGAAACCGCGCATTTCAAAAGCAGACCCCCGACCGGGAGGCGTTATGAAAAAATCAATTCTTTTGGCCGCCGTTTTGACCGCTTTTCTGAAAAAAAGCGTTGTTTTTTAGTTTTTACATGCTTCGGAACCGATAAAAAACCCCGGCTTGTGATGAAAAGCCGGGGGATGGGGACAGCCCATCGTGTTTTAGAGGGTGAGTTTGATGTTGTTGTCAGCACAAATCCGGCGGATGTTCATTTCGAGTTCATCCGGGTCGGGGCTGACCTGAAATATGATGGGATCCCCCAACTGATGGGTGCCGGGGCTGCCGCCTTTGACAATGGCGCCCTCGTAGAAACGGAAGGCCTCGCCCGTGCGCGGGTTAACGTAAACCCCCTGTTCTTTTATTTGGCTCCAGCGCAAGCGAGGAAGATTTCCTCCCACCAGGGTTTCGGCGGTAGCGACTCCCACCGCAGCCGTTTTTTCGAACATTGACTTTCACCTCCTTTCCTGCCGGGCTCGGTTTCGTTGTGAAACCGGCCTTTATTTCTTGTTTCCAAAAAATATTTTATTTTTTTCCGGCCAAAAAGTTCCCACGGGCGCGAATTTTTTCCTTTACTTTTTTCGTTCTTGAATAATAAAACGGGGACAATAGGATTTTTTTGATTGTCAACGGGTTATGAAACCGATTTTTCAGGAGTTTTTCTGTTTCCCGGCGGTTGAAATTCAACCAGTTAAAAAATTACCGAAATCAACGGGTTTTGGTTCGCCCCCCATTTCCAAAGGCACAAAATTGGCGCGGCGAAACAAAAACCCCGCCTCAAACGGCGGGGTTTGTACAGGTTGCTGAATTAACGCGTCAGCCATCTTTCGGTCGTGGTGCAGGGGTTTGAAGCCGACTTGCCGGGCTTCAGTCCCTTCTTCTGTTCCCATCCCGATACCGGCCGCGTTTTTCGGCATCCTTCACCTTCGCTTTAAGCAAGCGGGTTTTGGCCTGTTTGGCCGGACCGTAGCCCGGCTTGACCTTCAGGGCGCGGTCGTAGCGCTCGACGGCGCGGTCGGGCTTGCCGGTTTTTTCGTACACCAGGCCGATGTTGTAGTTCACCTTCGAGACCCAGACGGGGTCTGTGTGAATCACCAGCACGCGGTCGTAGTAAGTGATGGCGCGGTCGTAATACCCGAGGTTGTAGTAGCAGTCCCCGAGGTAGTAGTGGGCCTGCCAGTAGTCCGGCTCCAGGTCAATCGCCAACCGGAACTGCACGATGGCGCGGTCGTAGTAGCCCAAACGATACAGGCGCAAACCGTCCCGGTAGTACCAACCGGCGTCGTGATAGCCGCTGGAATAGCGTGCTTCCACGCTCGTGCCGTGGTACCCGCCGCACCCGCTTGAGGCCAGGGCGGCGGTCAGCAGCAAAACCAACCCCCCCACCATGGTCCGTTTCATGTTACCTCCTTTGTTTTGCCTTGCGCTCCGTGCGCAAGACCACTTCGGAAGTACGCGCTGATTACTTATACAATCCTGTCCATTGCGGAGTTTTTTTTGGCGGAAGCCCGTTCGCACACAAGCGCTTACAAAATGGAACGGAGCGGCTTGATTGCGGCAATTAAAAAAGAAATTTTTAACCAAAACAAAACCCCCGCTTCCAATTTGGCGGAAGCGGGGGTTAGCTAAAGTCCCCTTTTTTAGAATCGTTCAGTCCGGAATCGGCAGGTTGTGATCGTCGCACATATCCTGGATTTTGGCGAGTTCCAGCGAGACATCCGGCGAGATCCGGGCGACGATGAATTCCGAGCCGTGAATCACCGGGCTGCCGTCCGGGATAATCGCATCCCGGCTCACACGGAAATAGCGGGGGTATTCGGTATCCACGTACACTCCCGGTTCGTGAATGTCGTTCCAGTTGCAAAGGATAATCCCCTGCTCGGCCAGACGGTCGGCGTTCGGAGCGGGTCTTTCTTCCTTCATCCGATTCACCTCCTTTGACGTGCGGTTTCGGCGGAAACCGGTTACAGCATGCCTTTCCTTCATAAACCGGGAAGGGGGGCCGGGTTCCCGAAAAAAGAGGGGGCGGGAAAGTTTTTTTGCCCGGATGCGGGCCAGGAAGCGGCCGCCTACAACTTCCTTTTAACAAAAACGGAACAAGAACGGAGTGAAAAACGGGCGGGGGCATTGAGCAGAGGGATTGCAGATTGCACGGAAACCTCTCGTTGTCCCTCTCCTAAAGGAGAGAGACAAGAGAGAAACACCCCCTCCGGCCCTGCGGGCCTCGTCCCCCTTAAAATACAGGGGGACAGAAAGGGGCAGCAAAAACACAATGAAATCGAAGGGAAGGGCGCAAGGGGGCCGTTAGCAGAGAGGGACCATGATAACAGAAATGAAGAACGAAACGGCGCTTTTGGCGCCGGAAAGCAACGCGGAAGCGGAACTGGTTGAGCTCATCAACCAAAAAGTAAAGCCCAACAAACCGTTGGAAGGGAAGGAGGTATTCATCCGGAAGATGTTTTTGGTTTCCGACCAAATCAATTCGTTCGGCGGCCGGTTCGACCGGAAAGAGCTTTTGAAAATGGCGGAGCTGGTCATCGACGCCCCCGTTCTGGTCGGGCATAATCACCAAAAATTGCCGATTGGAAGGAGTTTTTCGGCGGAAATCGTGGAAAGAAACGGGGCGGCGTGGCTCGCGGCGCATTTTTACTGGCTGGCGGAGGCAGCCGGGGCGGAGAATTTGGCAAAAAACATCGACGGCGGCATCTATAAGGAAGTTTCGGCGGCGTTTCTCTTTGAGACGCCGGAGTGCTCGGTCTGCGGGGGGAACATCCGAAGCTGCGAGCATGTTCCGTTCCGGCGGTATGCCGTTCCGAACGGTTCACTAAAGCCCGCTTTTTTCTGGTACCGGAACGTTTCCAAGTTTTTGGAGGCGTCGCTCGTTTTTCGCGGGGCGGTGGCGGGGACGGGGATTGCGGCTCCAATGGGGGCGCAAAAAGGGGAGGTTTTTACCACGAAAGTTGTCGAACGAAGAACCGTTCAGAGTCGTCGAAGACGGTTGCCTCGGATTTATCGGTAGATGGGGAAAAGACACCCCCTCCGGCCTTACGGCCTCGTCCCCCTTGGCAAGGGGGACAAAAGGAACGGGGAAAGCAACCTCTCTCTGACCCTCTCCTAAAGGAGAGGGGACAAGAGGGTGAACCTTTCGGTTCACCCGGGCGAATCTGAAGATTCGCCCCGACGCTCAAGGCAAATTCATATGGAAAACAAAAACGCAATCAAATCGGAGGGAATGGCGGGAGGGGGGACAATAGTGGAGGGATGGTCTGAAAAATCACCCCCCAATAGAGACAGGGATTAGAGATTGGTGAATAGTGATTAGGCCGCCCGGCACAGCCCAGATTCTTCGCTCTGCTCAGAATGACAAAAGGAAGGATGGAGGTCTGAAGACCTCCGCTACGCAATATTCAGAGGAAAAGATGGACGGCAAAAACGCAATCAAATCGGAGGGAATGGCGGGAGGGGGCTTTAAGTGAAGGGAGCGTATGAAGCAAAAAGGAAAAACAAACGGGCCTTTGAGTTTGGTGACGGCGGAGGGGCTTTTGAAGTTCCTCTTCTCGTTCGGGATGACGGCGTTCGGGATTTTGGCGGCCTATTACACCACGGTTTCCGGGTTGAAGCTGGAGCTGGCGGGGAAGGCGGACGGGGCGGCCGTCGTTTCAATGGAAAAGAAAGTAGCGGCAGTCGAGGTGCAACTGGCGGAGCGGTTCATGACCAAGGAGGATTTTTACCGGATGCGGGACGAGATGCTGGAACGCTTGGGCAAAATCGAGGCGAAGCTGGAGCAAAATTCGGAGAGACGATGACGGAAAAGCAAATCGAAAGGGAGCATTCCGTTTTGAAGGCGGAGCTGATCCGAGAAGTGAAGGGGCTTTATGCCACGCTGGTTGTTTTGACCACGGGGCAGGGGGCGGAGGTTTCCGGCGAGGTGGAAAATCTTTCGGCGGAAAAGCTCGTTGAGCTCAAGAAAAAGTTGAAACAGAAGTTAGACGCGGCTTTGGCTGCGGAGCCAAGCGCGGACGTGCGGTTTAAAGTCCCCGGAGCGGGAGCTCCGGGGCTACCCAAGCGAATTTTGAGCAAGGGGCCAGGGAAAAGCAACCTCTCCCCAACCCTCTCCTAAAGGAGAGGGGACAAGAGGGTGAACCTTTCGGTTCACCCGGGCGAATCCAGAGATTCGCCCCTACGTTGAAGCAGCAAACGAAAGAAGGAGGGGGCGGTTCACGAACCGCCCCTACGGGAAATGCAAAAAATTGAAACGAAACGAAAGGAGAATAAATGGGAGTACGGGATTTGGCGCTGGAGGGACTGGGGGCGGTGTTCGGCACGTTCTTAATCAAACAGACCGCCGGGGTGGATGACCTCAAAGATGCGGACATCGGCAAGGCGGTCACCATCACCGCGGGATACACGGTGGGGCCGGCCACGGACGGGTCGGTGCTTTTGGGAAAATTGGTTGATTTATCGCTCACGGACGCGGACAACGGGAAAAGAGTGGCGACGGTGCAGATTGGGGGAATCGTCAATCTCAACCTCGCGACGCCGGCGCCGGCGGTCGGGAACCGGGTCGTGGGCGGGGCTTCCGGGACCGTCAAGCAGGCGCCGGCCTTGGCGGGGAATGACCCGGCGGGAGGGAACGTTGCCCGGGGGACGGTCATCGCCGTCAACGGCACGACGGACTGCACGGTGGTTTTGAATTAGGAGCAACCCCTCCCTAACCCTCCCCTAAAAGGAGAGGGGACAAGAGAGAAACACCCCCTCCGGCCTTCCCTCGACCGTGCTCGGGACAAGTCGGCCTCGTCCCCCTTAAATACAGGGGGACAGAAAGACGGGGTTTGAAGATTGCAGGGAAACCTCTCCCTAACCCTCTCCTGAAGGAGAGGGGACAAGTTTCAGATTTGTCTGCCGGATGGGAAGAAGATTGAGTGATTGACGATTGAAAGAGAAAACCCCCTGACCCAAAGGGACAAGCCCTTTAGGTTTGTCCCCCTTCGTAAGGGGGACAGGAAAAAGGGGGTCTTTTTGACAAGGGAGAAAAAATAAGAAAGGAAAAGAATGGAACTGGAAAAACTTTTGGAAGAGCCGAGCTGGATGTCGCTCGCGCTGGCGGAGAAACCGAGGAAAGGGGCGGCGGATTTGACGCGGGCGGCGCAACTGGAGATTTCGCGCGAAACCTATCTGGAGGCACAGAATTCGGGGATGACGCTTTCGGAATTGCTTGAAACCGAACCGTATGACCCGTCGCCTTTGGGTTCGGCATTGGACGCCTTTGAGCGACAGTTGGTCGTGCGGGGGTTGAAAACCGAAGGGAAGAACGCTTCCACGGTGGAGGAGTTTTTTGCCGCGGCGCCGGTTTTGATGCCGGAGTTCATCCGGCGGGAAATTCTGGCAGGCCAGCGGATGCGCCCCGGCCTCGAAACGCTCGTCGCGACATCCACGCCGGTGTTTGCGTCCCGCTACACCCCTTTTTACATCAACGTATCCCCGGCGCAGACCAAGCTTTCACTCAAGCCGGTCGGGGAGGGGGCTTCCGTGCCGCAGATGCTGGTCACGGAGCAGCAGCATACCATCACCGTGCCGGAGTATGGACTCGCGCTGGCGATTTCGTATCGCGCCCTGCGCTACCGGTCGATGGCGCAGTTCAAAGTGCTCTTGTGGTACGTGGGGTTCCGGCTTTCGGCGGATAAAATCGGTTTGCTCGTCAACACCATCATCAACGGGGACGGGAATTCAAACCCGGCGACGGTCATCAACACGGCGGTCACCGGCACGCTGGCTTACACCGATTTGGTGAGCTTTTGGAACGAGTTTTATCCGTTCGAGATGAACACCTTGGTGGTGGCGAAGGACAAATTGAAAACGGTTCTGACGCTTTCCGAATTCAAAGACCCGATGGTGGGGTTCCGCTTCCAGAAGACCGGGGAGCTGGTGACGCCTTTGGGCACGAAGCTCATCCGGTCGGATGATGCGCCGGCGGATTTGCTCATCGGGCTGGACAACCGGTTTGCCATCGAGGAGGCGGTGTCGCAACCGTTGATGGTGGAGTTTGACAAGGTCATCGAGCAGCGGCTGGAGGAGGCGGTCGTTTCGGAAGCGGTGGCGTATGCCAAGGTCGTCAAGGAAGCGAGTCTGGTTTTGGACGTTTCGTGGTAGGGATGTCTTTTCCCGGCCCCGCCCGATTCCGCGCCAGCGGAGGGGCCGCCCCCGCCGGCTGGTCTGCCGGCCGGGTGAGCAGGAAGACATACCCGGCAGGGGGACGGCGCGCCGTCCCCCTGCAAAAGTTCAATCGCCGGGAGCGCCGATTACGAAAACCAATCGGCGCCACCGGAAAATGAAAGAAGAAAGGATGTCCCCACCCCTGTAAAGACAGGGATCAGGGATTGGGGATTAGTGATTCGTCCGCCCCGCACCGCCCAGATTCTTCGCTGCGCTCAGAATGACAAGAAGAGGGAGAAATTCTGAGGCAATTTCACAGGGGGCGGTTCACGAACCGCCCCTACAAGAGAAACGGTTGGAGCGAACCTTCGGTTCGCAGGGGCGAATCTGAAGCCTGCCCGGCCAGGGATTCGCCACTACAAAAAAAGGATTGAAGGATGCAAAAACTATTGGACACATCATCCGCGCTTAATCCGACGGGGCTTTCGACGCAACGGAAGATTTTCAGAGCGCCTTCGGGCGTGTATGCGGGAAGAGGGGCGGCGCTTTACCAGAAAACGGCGGGGACGATTGTTCTGGTTTTCGCCGATCCGCCGTTCGTCAATTGGTCGGCGGCACAAAACGTCGCCACGGATTCGGCGGATTTGCCTTTTTCGGCCACGATGGACAAGGACGGGAACATCTACGTCATCTATACGCAAGCGACCACGCTCGCTTTACTGATGGTGAAGCTGTCGTTTGCCAACGGAAGTTGGAGCGTCGGCACGGTGCGGCAGGTTTTGACTGTGGATTCGAATTACTACCCGGTCATCGTCAAGGACCGCACGGACCGGCTCTGGGCGGTCTGGACGCGTTTTGTTTCCGCCGAAGGCAAATATTATCTCTCGGCAAAAAGCTCCATCAACGACGGGGCGACGTGGGGAAGCGGGGGGACAGATGTTGGAACCACGCTCACGTCCGGAGTTGCTTCGGCGGTTTACGGCCAAGTGGAGATTTTCAATGACCGGGTGTATGCGGTTTACACGGAGGGGGGAGCGAAGTTGGCCGCAAGATATTTTCCGATCAGCGGGTCGCTCTGGGGGGCGGAGGAGATTCTGGCGAGCGGGACGGGGTTTGATGCCAACTTCGCCGTCAAGAGTTCGGCGGACGGGAAATTGGGGGTTGCTTATGCCAGTTCCTCCGGGCTTTTCTACCGGGAAAATGACGGGACGGTTTGGGGCGGGGCTTTGCAAATCGATACAACCGGTGCAGCTCCGTTGGTCGTTTTTCCCAACGGGAAACCGACGGTACTATATCTGAAAAGCTTCGGCAGTTTGCAGAACCAGCTTGTTTTGGCGCAAAAAGGGGAGAGCGGGTTTGGAAGCGCCGTGCCGCTTTTTGCGGGAGAGGCGGCGTTTGCGAAAGTTTTTGTTTACGACGCTTCGGCAACCACGAAATTCCAGGACAAGACGGCGGAGGGGGCTTCCGCAACGGCGGGGGATGTTTTGCATTCCACTTCCGCGGCGATGCTCAAAGATGTTGGGGATGCCTTGTATTTGGGAATGGAGGAGGCGTTTCATTTCTTCCGCGTTCTCTTTTCGGTTGCCGGTGTGGGCGGAGTCGTCACCTATGCCTACTGGAACGGGTCGGAGTGGACGGCGTTCGTTCCCGATTCCGGCAATTACAACTTTACCGACAGCGGGGCGGGGGTCTATCTGTGGAGTGACAAATCGCAAATACCGGCGGAGTGGAAACGCGCGAGCGTCAACGGCACGGTCAAATACTGGCTGAAGATTGAAGTCGCCACGGCTTTTTCCACGGGCCCGGTCGGAACGCAGCTTTCGGCCCTTCCGGAAACCATTTATCCAAACGTGACGGAGTGATATGCCTTTTACCAATGCGCAACTGGTGCGGAAACATTTGATTGAACATTCGGCCGCGGGACAGGCGGTGGAGAATTTCGCTCTGAAATTGAGCGGAACTTCCCCGGTGAAACTGCCGGGAGCGCCGGTTTTGGCAAGCTCGGAAAAAGTCAAAGGGAAGGAGGAGCAAACTCCCAAGCAGGAAACGGTTCTGCTTACGCCGGCGGGGGTGCAACTGCAGTCGACCGATTTGATACCGGAGTCGGTGGTCGCGGCGTCCGATTCGTCGCTGGGGACGGTCTATATCGAGCAGGTGGATTTTGCCGTGGATTATCCGGCGGGAAAGGTGCGCCGACTGGCGGGCGGGGCGCTCGCTTCCGACGCCACCGTCACCGTTTGGTATGTGCCGTTTAGAATTTACACGCGGAGTACGGATTACAAAATCGACTACGGCAGGGGGGAGCTCTCACGTTTGGCAACCGGGGTCATCGAGGACGGGCAGACGGTTTATGCCGATTTCAAGCTGGATTTTGCGTTTTTGGGGGAAGAGATAATCGAGAATGCGGTAGCAGAGGCGGAGGCGCAGGTTGTCTCCCGAATCGACGCGGCGTATCTGGATTCGTCCGATGCGGGGCTTGCGGCGGGGGCGACTTATCTGGCGGTTTCCATTCTGGCGCACATCAAATCGCTCGAGTCGATGCAGGCAAACGTTCCATCGCACCAGCTTTCGCGGTCGTGGGCGATTATGTCCAACTTTTACCGGAGGCGGGCGCAGGAATTTTTGGCGCCTTTTGCGAAAAAGGCGGGAGGGTTGAAACCGATGACGATTCCGGGGAAGGTATGACGCAAACCTTAAACTATCTCAAATCGAAACGCATTTGGGCGGTGCCGGGGGTTTCCGTTTACGGCACTTTGGGGGCAGCGGAACTGCTATTGCTCCGGACGGAAATCACGCCGAGCGCGAAGCGGATAATTTTTGAGACGGCGGTTCTGGGAGGGATGGAGCAGGTTTTGTTTTACAAAGACCTGGTGGATTTTCGGGGGAACCAACTGCCGCAGCGATTGAAAAATCCGAAGGTGGCGGTTTTGCAAAAGTCGGCGGTTTTTGCGGTTGTGGTCGGGAGCGAGGGGGAGGAGGTTTTCCGGCTGGCGAAGGTTGCCGGTGCGGAGAATGCGGTGGTGGATTTGCTCATAATCGAAATGGGGTGACGGAAAGGCAACCTCTCCCTAACCCTCTCCTAAAAGGAGAGGGGACAAGTAATCATTGCTTTTTGATATGATCAGAGATTTTGTCCAATACTCCCTGCAGGTTCGTGAGAAATTCATGACCGGAAAATCGCAAAACAGTAAAGCCGTATTTCCCAAAGAATGCGTCGCGTTTCCTGTCTTCGGTTTTTTCCTTTTTCTGAAAATGCTGACCGCCATCCAGTTCGACGAACAGTTTCGCTTTTACGCAGAGAAAATCAACAACGTAAGGACCAAAGGGAACCTGACGACGAAAATGCGCTCCTATTCGATTCGAACGCAGACGCCCCCACAGCAGTTTTTCGACGGCGGTCATTTGCCTGCGCAGTTGACGCGCCCGGTTGACACCGGTTTTGGAGTAAGCGAGATAGTTCTTCTTTTCGGGCATTCAGTCCCTTCCAATCCCCTCCGGAAAAATAAGGGACAAAATATAAAGCGAAAAAGAGAGGATAGAAACGATGAAAAATAAATGGCGGGTGATTGCCGGTTTGGCGTTCGGCGCCGCGGCGGCCTTTGCCGATGATACGGGATACAAAAGCCCGGGTTCCACGGCGGGGCAGTTTGCCAATCCGGGGAACGCGGTAAGCTCGAACGATGCGCGGGCGATCGAGGGGGCGGTCAATGACACGATGGGGTGCTGGGATTTTTCGTTCAACGTCCCCGCCGATGCCCAAAGTATCAACGGCCTTCAGATTGAAGCGGAGGGGCGGCTTTTGGAAAGCCCGCCGCAGGGGGGCGGGTCCACCGGGGATTTGCAGATACGGCTTTCGTGGAACGGGGGGACGAGTTGGACAGCGGCCAAAACCGAGGTTTATACGGAAGGGGAGGGGGAGTTTTATCACGCGTTTGGCGGGGCGGCGGATTTGTGGGGGAGGGTGTGGACGGTTACGGAGACCAATAATTCCAATTTCCGCGTGTCTTTGAAATACAGCCGGGAGGATATAGCGCAGAACCAGATTGAGATTGACCACGTGCGGGCCAAGATTTTTTACACGCCGGCATCCGGGGGCGGTTCGCCGAGGCGGAAGCGGCTGATCAAGAAACCGTAAAAGTGAAAGCGGAGAATCGTCCGGACTTAGACACCCCCTCCGGCCCTTCGGGCCTCGTCCCCCTTGGTAAGGGGGACAAAAAAAACGAAATCATCGGATTCGCACCTAACTAAAAGGAGAACTGTGATCAAAACATTTCTATTAGCCGTTGCGTTGCCGGCTTTGTCTATCGAAATCGCCCGGGCGGATTTGTGGGGGGAGTTTCGGAATTCAAGCGGGGCGAAGTGGGACACGCTGTATTTGTCCGGCAATTTTCATGATTCGCTGGGGCTGAAGGAGCAGGACGGGGATTCCATCGGCTACTGGCGGTATTATCAGGGGACGCTTTTTGAATCCACGTTTGTCGCTTTTGCCACCGATAAAATCTGGACGGGGAATTTTAGGCGGGCCTTTCGGGCCTCCAAGTCGGACGGCTCGACGGGCGCTTATGCGGTGCGGGTTTTGGTTTGGAAAAACGGGGGGAGAATTTCCCATAACTTTGACGAAGGGGGATGGTTCACCTACACGGTTACCTCCGCCTTTCCCGAAGTGAATATTGTCTCGGCGGATACGATTGCGCAAGTGTCGGCTCTTGGCGCAGGTTCGAATCCGGTGACGGTGAGCGTGAAGCAGGGGGCTCTCCCGATTGCGGGGGTGCAGGTGCAAGTGGTCGATTCCTTGACGCAACTGGCGACGCAGGGGATGGGGAATACGGACGCGAACGGGGTCATCCGGTTCAATCTGAACGCCGGATTTTATTTTGTCCGGCTGTTCAAACCGGGATATTTGTTTGCCGCGCCGGAGACGCTGGTCGTTTCGGGCGCTACGGTCAAAAATTACGCCGGGACGCTTTTTGACCCCGGGGCGCCGGCGAGCCCCTCTTTGTGCCGGGTTTATGGGTGGGTGTTTGGGCTTTCCGCCGATTCCTTGGCGGGGGTGACCGTCACGGCGGAGATAAAAACAGCGCCGCTCAAGGCGGGGTTAATCGTCGTTTCGCCGTATTTCAGAGCGGCGACGACCAATTCTGCCGGTTACTGGTTTTTGGATTTGTATCCGAATCTTAGTTTGACGCCCTCGACAACAAAATATGAGTTCACGGTTTATCTGAACTCCGCGCCGATTGCCAAGCGGACGGTGGTTGTTCCCAATCAGGCAAGCTGGCAGTTTACGTGGTGATTTGCAGGGGGCGGTTCACGAACCGCCCCTACAAAGACAACCTCCCCTTAATCCCCTCCTTCGTAAGGAGGGGACAAGAATGGATATGCAATTCAAGCAGGAGAACCTGCGGCGGCAGTTTTATGATTTGGAAGCGATTGACCCGCGGGTGCGGGCGGTTGCGGTCGAACTAGATTTCTTTTTTCAGAAAAAATTCGGGCGGGAGCTGGTGGTTACTTCCGTCGGCCGGACGGAGGTGGAGCAGAGGGAACTTTATCCTGAATTTTTTGCGCGGGTTGGAAGAGTCCGTCCCAGCCCGCATTTGGATTTCCCCTGCCGGGCGGTCGATATCCGCTCGCGGGATTTGTCGGCGGAGGAAGTACAGGCGCTGCGGGAGTACTTTGCAACCTGGTGGGAGGAGCTGCCGGGGTGGGTGATTCTGGTCAATGACCGGGGGACCGCTTCCCCGCATATTCACATTCAAGTAGGGAAGAGAAGGGAATAAAAAAAACCCCCCGCCAAATTGCGGGGGGTTCTATTTTAATTGGGGAGTGGTGGAGGGGGGATGCCCGACTCTAACGTCAGGTGGCTGGGGTACAATTCCAGCGCGGCACCACTCACCCAAACTTTTATTCTACTCTTCAGTAAAACCCGCTAAAGCAAAAGGGTAAGTGAAGCAATTCCTATGCCGTCAATCAATTAACCCAATTCTTTCCATTCCAATGGAAGTTAATTCCGAACTGTGACTGGAATATGATGAGCCAAAATAAATTTGTAAAGAAAAAAATGTGAAGAGATTAGGAAAAAGCGGAGGGTTCGATGGGGTCGAAAAAAAGAAGCCGAAAAGAAGTTGTCCACAACTTTATACAAAAGGATGGATGTCGAGCAGGTTGCAAAACGCTTCATACTTGGTGTTGCATTTTGCAATTAAGCCGGGCTAAGAAGTTTGATTTTAAGCGTTTAGCGGTTCGGTTTCGAGGGTTAAATGGAAGGTTGTGCGAGGGTTTGTTTTTTTATCCGTTTTTCCGTCAGCCACCAGCAGAAGCCGGAGCCGCAGGTTTTGCCGAGGACGGCGAGCGCCGTCAAGCCGTGGAAATCCCAAAGGGGGTTCAGTTCGTGCGCGGAGGCGAAGTTCAAGGCGGTCCAGCCGGAGAAGAAAAGAGTCGAACTGATGAAAAACTTCCGCGCCTTGGGCAGATTGTTTTTGAAGAGCAGACTCATATCCGACTAAAAGTATCGGCAATTCGGAAAAAAATGTCGCTGACGGGGGTCATATCTCTTGACAAGAATCGAGGGGGGGGTAACTTTAAACAGATAGGATAGTGGTGCGATGAAAACAGAGGCCGCCTGCCGAGTGTTTCCAAGCTTGGGAGGGGGCTTTATTCATTTTTGGGGTTGTTTTTCTTCCAACCAGCTTCAATGCAAAGGGAGGGTATTATGAAAAGATTATTGGCGCTTGCGCTTTTGCTGGTAGCTTCGGCTGGGGCTTTTGGGCAGGCCCGTCCGGGGGATTCGATTATCTTCGAGTCAAAAACGGTGGCGCCCGGGTTTTATCCGGGGAGCACTTCAGACACGGCGGCATATCTGTACGTGAAAATGTACCTCACCAGCCAGGATTCGCTCACTTTTTTGACTTTGCCGTTAAAGGAGGTTTCAACGTCCGGCGGGGCCTACGGCGTCTTGGGGTATCCCCGTACATTCTTTGGCATACTATCACCCTTGAGCAACTACTTTCGGAACCCACCCGCCTTCACTTTATGGTACGACAACAGCAGCCCGGACACTCTTCTCTTGGCTGCCGGTTTTGACCCGGCTGATCCCTCCACCATTGCGCCGCCCTTTAACGTCCGAACGCCCATCTGGGAGATAAAATTTGACTCCGTCCGACCGAATGCGGGCACGTTTGAGCTGGATTCCGCCACAGTTATGGGGCTTAAACCCACCTTCACCAATACAGGGCCGCAGGATTTGCCGGTGAATTTCGTGAAAGGCATCATTACGGTTCGCCCGCAGGCCGACCCGCGGGATTCGGTGATTCTGGAATCGAAAGTTGTCTTGCCCGGTGTAGGCGACCCGGCTTTTACGATGAAGGTTTACATTACCAACAAGGATTCGTTGACTTTTCTTACACTAGCTTTAAAAGAAAGCACGCTTACCAATGGGGCGTATGCCCAGCTTTCCGGGCCCTGGTGCCCGCCCCGGAATTTTATGAGGTTTTTGACCAATACGTTGAATAAAACGATAGATGTCTGTCCCTTTCCATACGAGGGAGAAAGTCCAGATAAGTTTTTGATATCCGGTGGTTTTGACCCTGCCGACCCAACAACGATTGAGCCGCCCAATGTGACCCGGAAGGCGATTTGGGAGATAACATTTGATTCCGTCTTTCTGGATTCCGGTACCTTTGAGATCGATTCGACCCATGTTCAAAATTTGCCTACCACATTCACGACCACGGAACCTCGTGAACTACCGGTGAATTTCGTCAAGTCGGTCATCACCGTGCGGCCGAAAGGGGATTTCAATTTGGACGGGAGTTTGAGCGGGGCGGACGTGGTGGAGCTTTTGAACTGCGTTTTTGATATGGGAATGCCGGGTGGCGGGGCGTATCCCTGCGATTTGAACTGCGACAACAAGCGGAGCCCGGCGGATGTGATTTTGGAGCTTATGGCGGTGTTTATGGGGCGGGGGTTTCCTTGTTAGACCTCACCCCTTTATCCCCTCTCCGACACAGAGAGGGGGAGGGAAAAAATTCCGTGCTGAAAAAGTGGGGAGTTCTCCTGATTTTTTCGATGCTAACGGCGGCGACGGCGTTGGCCCAAGTGCCCGACCCGTGGGATTCCATCATACTTGAATCGAAGACCCTGGCGCCCGGCCTGACGGGCAACCCGGCTTTCACCATAAAACTTTCCATCACCAACAAGGATTCTATAACTTTTTTGACCTTTGTCTGCCGGGAATCTTCCCTGGTTGGCTCGGCGTATGTTTTGTTGAACCGAAGCCCGGGCGGAGCGCTCACGTTTGGGAGCGTTGTGACTCCCTTGACCAATACGCTGCGTTATTTTGCTAACATCAGCGTCTCTTCTTACAACGACCACAGCCCCGACCGGTTCCTGATTGCGGCGGGTTTTGACGGGAGCACTCCGGAGACGATTGAGCCGCCCAACGCGGCCCGCAAGCCGATTTGGGAATTGAAGTTCAGGCACAGTTCCGACTCTGCGGGGCAGGTGATACTGGAAAACAGCACCATTGCCGGTCTTGTTTCCCTTTTCACCAACACGGCGCCGGTGGATGCGCCGGTCAACTTTTTACCCGCCATCCTCACGCTTGCGTACAGGGGGGATTTGGATATGAGTACGGTTTTGACGCCGGCGGACGCGGTTTTGATTCTATACGCCGTGATGCAGAACCTGCCGCCGCCGGCGGGGTTTGGGGCGTGCGATTTGAACTGCGACGGGGAGCGGACCTTAGCGGACGTGATGCTATTGATGAACGCCGTGTTTGGGGGGGAGGGGTTTCCGTGTTAGGCAATACCCGACACTAACGTGTCGGCTACCGGGGGAATTCTCAAGGGGTGTTTTTTTTCGTTGACGGGGGGTGGGAATTAGTTAACTTTTACCGGAAAGGAAAACTACAGAAGAATGAAAGGGCTTGTTGCCGCAATTCTGCTATTAACCGCTTCCAACGTTTTTGCCCAGCCGGATGCGCGGGATTCGGTGATTATCGAATCAAAGACCGCCGCAACCGGGCTGGCCGGTTCCGGGGCTCTTTTAATCAGGGTCGACATCACAAACAAAGATACACTGGCAAATTTTACCTTGCCGGTGGAGATACGCACTCTTTCCGGCACAGCGTTTGTCGTCCTCGGCTATCCACGCACGTTTGCCGGGACGATGAACCGGCTGACTTCCACTTTGGGAAACAATCTGACCTTTTCTCCTTTCCTAAACAACGCCAGTCCGGATTCAGCGATTTGGTCGGCTTTTTGGGACCCGAGCGATACGGCCACAGCAGAGCTGCCCAATTCGACTCGAAAGGTATTCTGGGAGATGCGATTTGATTCGACAAAGGGAGCCGGCCAGGCAGCAATCGATTCGGCGGTAATTTTTGACAACCGGGTCGGTTTCGTAAGTATTGGCGGAACTTCAATTGGTGTCAACTTCGTTTGGGGCGGAATTTTCATGAGTGACGATTGGGGTATTTTGAATTGTGCAGGCGCGGGAGGCAACGTTTTGTATGGCCGACCTTACAATTATGATTTTGATGCCGATGCATCGGTGACTTGGTCGGTGACCAGCGGCCCGGGTTCCATCAACTCCAGCGGGGTCTATACATTTTCCGGACGGTGCCCGCTTGGAGCTATTCCGGTGACGGTTCGCGGTGTGAGTCAATCGGGTACCGTTAACCAATGTAGTTTTACGCTTAACGTCATTGACAATGCGCCTTCTTGCTCTCCCGCACAAAGCACGGTTACGGTTTCGCACGGGGAGATGGCAACCAACCAGTTCAACGGCTCGGACCCGGATGCGGGGGATTTGTTGTCGTTTTCCAAGTTAAGCGGGCCGGGGACGGTTGGCTCTAATGGAACGTGGTCGTATCAAACCTCCTGCTCCGACGTCGGTTTTTCGCCGCAATTCGTGCACGCGCTTGCGATTGACAGTTTTGGGGGCTGCTGGCCGGGGCCGGAGTCCACGAGCTGTCTTTTTGCGCTGGTGGTAACGAACGCCGCGCCGACTATCAACAATTGTCCTATGGATGTGGTGAAGGGGGATACGGGGGCGGCGTTTTCGTTACAACTTTCCGGTGCGGATATCGACCCGGTGGATAATGGAAATTTGCAATTCTCGCTCGTTTCCGGGCCGGCGGGGCTTACGGTTTCCCCCTCCGGGCTGGTGCAATGGACGCCAAGCGGGTCGCAATGGGGTTTGCGCTCTGCAACCGTGCAAGTACGGGATTTATGCGGGGCAACGAGCAATTGCCAAATCGATTTTTCCGTGTCCGTCCGGAAGGGGGATATGAACGCGGACGGCTCGCTGACACCCGCGGATTTGATACATATCCTAAACTGTATTTTTCTCTTGACCCCGCCGCCGGTGGGTTTTCAAGGGTGCGATTTGAACTGCAGCGGGAGCAACACGCAATCGGACGCGGTTTTGCTTTTGAACGCCGTTTTTTCGGGGGCGGCGTTTCCGTGTTAGACCGGGATTGCTGACATTTCGTGAGGGCGAGGCATGCCTCGCCCCTACATTTTTTCTTTTCAGCTAATATGCACCGACCGCCGTATAAACATACAGTGAGGAGATGTAGGACGTTGTTCGGGACGGCTTTGGCCTGTTTATGGGCGGCCGTCCCTGTTTTTTTCCCCCATACCCCGGCGAGCGGGGGGACGGTGCCGACGGGGTTTGTTGACCAGCCGATTGTAACCGGACTATCGCAGCCCTCGGCCTTTGCTTTTTTGCCGGATGGCAGGATTTTGTTTGCCGAGCAGAAGACGCGGAGAATCCGGATGATTGTCAACGGAGCGATTTCCACCACCGACCCGATTGCAACCATTGCGGACGTGAACACGGCCGGGAACGAGCAGGGGCTTTTGGGAATTGCCATCGACCCGGGGTGGCCGAGTCGTCCGTACGTCTATGTTTACTTCGACCGGACGCCGGGTTCCGTCATTTATCTTGCGATGTTCACGGCGACGGGGGATTTGAGCAATTCTTCGAGCCATAATCTGGCGCTGGGGAGCCGCTACAACATCATCACCGACATTCCGGACAATGCGGACAACCACAACGGCGGGACGATACGGTTCGGGCCGGACGGGATGCTATATGCTTCGCTTGGCGAGGATGCCGACCCCTGCGCCGCGCAGGATTCCACAACCTTCAAGGGAGTCATTTTGCGGCTTTCCGTTGACAGTTTGCCGGGGGGCGGTTCGGGCCCGGCCTCCAAGTCGGCTTTAATCGCGCCGGGCAATCCTTTTCCCGGCCCGGATGCCAACGCGCGGCTGGTGTGGGCGTATGGGCTGCGCAATCCGTTCCGGTTCAACATCGATGCGCAGACGGGAAATTTGTATATCGCGGACGTGGGGCAGGGGACGTGGGAGGAAGTGAGCGAGTGCGCGGGGGGGGAGAATTTTGGCTGGCCGTTCCGGGAAGGGCCGGCCTCCCGCGTGATTGCCGGATGCAACGAGCCGGGAGGGTTCGGAAACGGCAGTTTTGACGCGCCCATCGCCTATTACAACCGCTCCGGCTTCACCGCCTCCATCATCTCCGCCGGCTTGTATCGTCCGGCAAGCGGGCCGAATTTTTACAATTTTCCCCCCGAATATGACGGGGACTTCTTTTTCATCGACTACTATGAGGGATTTTTGCGGCGTATCAAGAAAACCGGAGGCATCTGGAGCGGGGCACCGGATGTGCCGGGGCAGCCGGACACGGCGAACTGGGGGGTTGGTTTTGTATCCGGCTCCGATTTCCAAGTGGGGCGGGACGGGGCTTTGTATTACCTTTTGCAGTTCGTCAATTTTGCCCCCAACAGCGGGCAATTGCGGCGAATTGCGTATTTGAAGGGGGATTTGAATCTGGATTTGGCGGTAACGCCCGCGGACGTGGTTCTGCATCTCTTATGCGTTTTTTCCGCCGAGCCGCCGCCGGGGGGGGATTCGGCCTGTGATTTTGACTGCAGCGGGACCAGCACGCCGGCAGACGTGGTGATTCTTTTAAACCGGACGTTTTCCGGCGGGGCGTTTCCGTGTTAGTAGTCCTTGCACTTTTGGTGTAAGGGCGAGGCAGGCCTCGCCCCTACAAGGGCTTGACAAAAAAAAAGGGGGGGGTTAGCTTTAACCGGAAAGGAAAAGTTAAAAAATGAACGGGCAGGTTCGCCGGTCGGATTTTGCAACCTTCCAAAGGAGGGGCGCGTGAAAATCTTGATTGTGGTTTTGTTGTCTTTAGTTGCCGCAGCAACGGCTTATGGGCAGGCCCGGCCGGGGGATTCGATTATCCTTGAATCAAAAACGGTGGCGCCCGGTTTTTATCCGGGGAGCGGAAGCGATACAGCGGCCTATCTGTACGTGAAGACGTACATCACCAGCGTGGATTCACTTACTTATCTTACTTTGGCCTTGAAAGAGGTTTCCACCTCTGGTGGGGCATACGGCATTCTGGGCTATCCCCGGAGTCTTCCCGGGATAATCAACTTTTTGTCTCCGTATTTTCGCGCGCAAATGGCGGTTGCTTTAAGCAAGTATAACAATTCCAGTCCGGACTCTTTCCTAATTGCCGCCGGCTTTGACCCTGCCGATCCTTCCAACATTGCACCGCCTTTTCCCGTCCGAACGCCTATCTGGGAGATAAAATTCGACTCGGTTTGGAATAATCCGGGGACCTTTGAGCTGGACTCCGCTACATTGTTCGGTCTTTCTCCCACTTTCACCGACACGGGCCCGACCGATTGGCCGGTGAATTTTGTGAAGAGCGTGGTAAGGGTAGTTCAGCCGCCGGACCCGAGAGATTCGGTGATTCTGGAGTCGAAGACGGTGGTGCCGGGGGCGGGGCATCCGTACACGACGGTGACCGTTTATATAACCAACAAGGATTCGCTCTCTTTTTTGACGCTGGTCTTGGTTGAGAAATCCACTTCCGGCGGGGCGTATGGCATTTTGCCACGGCACTCCAATGGGAATCGAACTTTTAGTGTGGTGATAACTTCGTTGGTGCCGGGTTTGCGGTATGGGGCAGCTTCTAATTTCTTTAGATATAACAGCACGAGCCCGGATTCCTTTTTGGTGGGGGGCGGGTTTGACCCGGCGGACCCCATTACAATAGAACCACCCAATGCCGTGCGAAAGGCGGTGTGGCAAATCAAATTTGACACGGTTTGGAACAATCTGGGAACGTTTGAGCTGGATACCTGCACCATACAAGGTTTGCAAAACACTTTTACCAATACCGAACCGCGGGATAGGCCGGCGAATTTTGTCAAAAGCGTCATAACGGTGGCTTATCCGAAGGGGGATTTGAACCAGGATGTGGCGCTTTCCCCGGCGGATGTGGTTTGGATTTTGAACTGCGTGATGCTGCAGATGCCGCCGCCGGGGGGAGTTTCCTCGTGCGATTTGAATTGTGACGGGATGGGGACGCCGGCGGATATTGTTTTGGAGCTGAATGCGGTGTTTTTGCAGGAGGGGTTTCCGTGCTAACGAAAGGCAGTAATTAGTTATTAGTGGTTGAAAAACGAGATTCTTCGCTTTCGCTCAGAATGACAAAATAGAAACAAAAAAGCCCTTGCGGGGCGCATCGATTCTTCGCTTGGGAGTTTCCTTTTTTTGCCGGAGCGTTTCCTCCGGACAGCGTCCCAAATTTCCCCCTTCCCAGGCGAGCCCCCTCGATGCTTTGGCCGCAAAGGCCTTTAGTTTTTCTATCGGCAGGAGTTTGGAATGGTTAACAGTTAGGCAGCATTAAAACGCTGCCGAAGAAAATGGTTTTTTGAAAAATTAATCCGATTTACGGTTCGGTGGAGGAGTGGGTGAGCGGGCAGCCGTCGCCATCCACACGGGTGCCGTAGGGGGTTTGGGCGCACAAGTCCAGCCAGTCCACAATGCCGTCGGCGTCCTTGTCCAGCGTGCAGCCGTCGGAATCGACAATTTCCCCCGGACGGTTGTTGTCGCAGGCGTCCCGCTTGTCCGGCACGCCGTCGCGGTCGGAGTCCCTTTCGCGCCCGAAGTAGAAATTCAGCCGGGTGTGCAGACTGGTTAAAGCGTTGAAAAGGCCGTAGCTGTTTTTGTTTTTGATGTTGCGGTCGCCCTGAAATTGCGAAAGAATTTTGGTGTTGTAGTACAAATCGCCGCCGACATCCAGCGCGATGTAATCGGAGAAGAAGATTTCGCCGCCGGCGCCGACGGCGAGGATGATGCGGTCGTCCTTGGCGTCGAACATCCGGCCGTTCAAGTCCTCCAGCTGCTTCAAATTCCCGTTTGCATCCGTCATCTTCCAACTGTTCAACCCCAGCCCGAAGGTCAAATAATTGTCGAACTTCCAGAAGGATTTGACCGGATGCTCCATGGACAGAACGAAGAAATGGTTGGTGAGCCGGTCGGCATCCTCCCTTGCCGCGAAAGTGAAACCGGCGCCGTCGTTCGGGCCGTCCGTTTCGGCCCAGCGGGACTCGGAACGGAAGTAATGGAAGGCGAGAATCTGATTATAAACGTCCCGCTTGACCAAAAACCCCTTGGGAAAGCTCACGGTCCAAGCGTCCGCCTTTTCGGTCAAGGTCGGTTTGGCCAAGCCCGATTCAAAAGCCAAGCCGGTGCGGCCGGCAAGCCCTTCGCGCAGGGAGAGGGCTTTCGCCTCGGCGGTCCAAAGCAGGGCCGCCAAAATAGGGCCGCAAAGAAGGAGTTCCCGGCCGGCTGAAATTTTCCGTTTTAAGGGCTTCCCCCAATATGGGGAAATTCCCATAGATTGAAAACGTCTCATTCCACTTCTTATTATCGGCAAAAAAAGGGGCAATTTTTAACGGCTTGGCGGCCGATGAAGAGGGAAGAGGGAGGCCGGGTTGGGCAAAGGGCCAAAAAGGGCTATCCAGAAAGGGGTTTTGGGCGTATATTCCTACAGCCGCCCGGAGGTTGGGCCCGGTACAAAAACTTAGGAGCGGCTTGGGCTGCATGCAGGCGAGGGAATTCAAATGAAAATGAGAGCGTTTTGGGGGAGTTGTTTTTTGTTTTTAACCGCCCTCTCCATTCACGCCGCGCCCCCCCATCCCGATTTGGAAGCCCGGTGGAAAGCGGAGGGGAAGTGGGGGGAGTTCGTTGCCCAGCAAAAAAACTGGAAAATAAAGGAGGGATACCGCAACCCGAACCCCTACCGGGCCAAGGCGTCCCCCTCCGGCACGATGGGTAAAGCGGCGGTGGTGCTGCCCGACACGCTCAAGGTGGTGGTCATCTATGCCGCCCCCTCCGACCGGCCCACCTCGGCGGACGGCCTCAACGTCACGCAGGCACAACTGCAGACCAATTTGTTCGGCGCCAACCCCACGAAAAACATGACCGATTATTTCAAGGAGGTTTCCTACGGGCAGACCGTGATCCTCGGCGACGTGTACGGCCCTTACACGCTGCCGCAGACGAACGCCTATTATACCGGGGGGTACTACGGGCGGGGGAACTATCCCAACAACGGCCAGAAGTTCGCGGAGGATGCCGTGGCGGCGGCGGATCCGTTCGTCGATTTTTCGCAATACGATGCCGACGCCGACGGCGCGGTGGACGGACTTTTTGTCATCCATTCCGGCCCGGGGGGGGAGTACACGGGGAACGTGAACGACATTTGGTCGCATGCCTGGACTTTCGGGACGCCGCCGCGGGACGGGAAAACGATGAACCGCTACGCCATCCAGCCGGAGCAGCAGCCGGGGCCGATTCCGATTCAAATCGGCGTGTTCTGCCACGAGGCGGGGCATTCCCTCTTCGGGCTGCCGGATTTGTACGACACGGACGGGAGTTCCTCCGGGCTGGGGGTCTGGTGCATCATGTCCGGCGGGAATTATTTGAACAACAGCCGGACGCCGGGGCATCCTTCCGCGTGGTGCAAAAAGGAGGTGGGGTGGCTGGCCCCCATCAATTCGACCGCCAACCAGACGGGGGTTTCCCTTCCCACCGTGCAGTTCACCCCGACTGTGTACCGGCTGTGGACGCAGGGGACGGGGGGGTATCAATACTTTTTGGCGGAGAACCGCTTCCGCCGGGGGTTTGACTCGTTCCTTCCGGCGGGGGGGCTTTTCATCTGGCACATCAACGACGACGTGCCGGACAACGACGACGAACAGACCTACAAAGTGGCGCTGGAGCAGGCGGACGGGCTTTTTGAACTGGAGAACGGCTTTGGCGGGTCGGACGGGGCGGACCCGTATCCCGGGAGCACGAACAACCGCACGTTTGACGAGTTTTCCTCCCCGAACAGCAACAACCGGAATTTAAGTCCCACGCAGGTGGCGGTCCGCAACATTTCCAACTCCGATTCGGTGATGAGCGCCGATTTGCAGGTGATTTATCCTTCCCCGTACATCCGGCTGGGGCAGAACGGGTTCATTTTCAACGCCATTTACAAGGGAACGCCGCCGGCGGCGCGCAATTTGAACGTCTATAACGACGGGGGGGGAAGTTTGAACTGGACGGCCTCGTGGAATCAGAGCTGGCTCGCCGTTACGCCGGATACCGGCACGGCACCCACAACGGCCTCCGTTTCCATCGCTTCCACCAACGTT
>DATLYY010000069.1 GCA_035574275.1 Verrucomicrobiia bacterium | reverse complement strand
GGTAGGATGATTGCAAAAATCCTCTTCATCTTTCTCACCTCCTCTATGGTTTAAAGTTCAACAAAAAAGCCGACCCCATCTTCGAGTCGGCTTAAAGCTCTCAAACAAACAAGACGCTATATGTCTTGTGTCTTGTGTCTTGTGTCTTGTACCCTAAAACAGCGGGATGCTTATCGGAGATGTCAACTCGTTCCGCCACGAAATAGTACCCTTCATCCGTAGCCATAAGCTCTCCTGTTGCTACATAAGATAACCAGCTCGCAAGAAACCTGTCAAGATAATTTTTTGTCGCAAGATAAACCCCTTGACACCCGAATTCCTTTATAGGTAAATTACACCCGCCAGGAGTTCTTTAGGAAAGAACCCCCGAGGCGACAAACCGGCAAACAAGGGGAGGTCGTATGCGCAAGCGTGTAATTTTTACGGGGGTGATTTTTTCTCTCGCGTTCAACCTGGCTTGGGCGGAACATCCGTCGGAGGAACCCGTCCCCTCGGCGCCCGGTGTGGCGATTCAGAAAGCCGCGGCAAATTTTAGCGAGCTGGCCCGGCAGGAAGCCGAAGGCCCGCCGCTCCCCAAACCGTACAAAGTTCCCGGCCGCCCCAAGCCGGTCCCCTACAATCTTCCCGTGCCGGACGAAGCCCTGCTCCTTTCAACAACGGTCTCGGATGATTTGCTCCGGGGCGTTTCCAATTTGGCGCCATCCGCGGTCGCCTCACCCGCCGCGGCGGTAAGCTGGCAGGGGCTGGTGGACAACAACACCCGAATCCCGCCGGACGTGCACGGCACCGTGGGGGGGCCGCACGTGATGACCACGCTGAACAGCCAGGTCCGCATCAACAACCGTTCCGGCGGAGTCATTTCAACCGTTTCGCTGCAAACCTTCTGGTCGCCGGTCGGGCCGTTTGTTGGAATCGGGGTTTTCGATCCCAAAACGCTGTACGATCCCTACAACAACCGCTGGATAACCACCGCCGTTGCGGATGGCGGGCTGGGGACCTCCTCCGTCCTCATCGGCGTTTCGCAGGGGTCCGACCCCACCGGGCTCTGGAATTTGTACCGTGTGGATGCCGACCCCGGCGATACCGCCTGGGCCGACTACCCCAGCATCGGCTTCAACAAGGACTGGATTGCCGTGCAGGTGAACATGTACGCCAACGTCGGCAACACCTTCAAAAGTTCGAAAATCTACTGCTTCAACAAATCCGACTTGTACGCCGGCGGCGCCGGGCTTTTTTCCGCCATCACCACCCCGCTTATCGGCGGCACGCAGGCCCCCGCCGTGACCTATGACAATTCCATTTCCACGCTGTATGTATTGCAGAGCTGGAACGGAAACTTTGGCGGCAACGGCTTTTTACGGCTCTACACCATCACCGGGCCGGTCGGCTCGCCGGTCTTGACTCCGGTCACCTTCCCTGCCATCGCCGCACCGTGGGATTTCGCCCCTCCCAGCTTCGCCGATTTCGCCCCGCAGTCCGGCTCGGCGGCGTTGATACAGGTCAACGACGACCGGATGCACACGGTGGTTTACCGGAACAATACGATTTGGGGGGCGCAGACCGCCTTTCTCCCGGCCGGCGGCGCTCCCAACCGCTCCTCCGTGCAGTGGTGGCAGTTGACCACCGCCGGCGGCGTTTCCCAGTTCGGGCGGGTGGATGACGGCACGGCGCCCCATATGTTCTACGCCTTCCCTTCGCTGGCCGTGAACAAAAACAACGATATGCTGCTCGGCTATTGCCGTTTTTCCGCCGCCCAGTTTGCCAGCGCCAATTATTCCTACCGGGCGGGAACCGATCCTTTGAACACGCTCCAGCCGGACACCGTTTTGAAAGCCGGCGAGGCGTTTTACAACAAAACCGGCGGCGGCCCGGCCAACCGCTGGGGGGATTACACCCACAGCGCGGTCGACCCGCTGGATGACAAAACGCTCTGGACCGTTGGAGAGTATGCCGAAAGCCCCGCCAGCCTGTGGGGCACCTGGTGGGGGCGCATCGGCTACGTGGCCGGGGACATTAATAACGACGGTACCTTCACCCCGGCCGATGTGGTTTTGGAACTGAACTGTGTTTTTGGCGGCATCTGCCCCTTGCCGACCGCCGCCTACGACATGAACTGCGCAGGGGGAGCGACCCCCGCCGACGTGGTGGTTTTGCTCACCCTCGTCTTTTCCGGCACCCCGCCGCCCTGCTGATTTTGACTCAAGTAAAGAAGGGCGGCCTTTTGGCCGCCCTTTTTGTTATCAGATTATTGGATGATTAAAATCTTCCCGATGTATCTCCCCTCGCTCGATTCCACGGAAAAAATATACATCCCCGCCACCACTTTCTGCGCGTTGCGGGAAAGCAAATCCCAAAAGTCGTACCCCGAATCGGAGGCGTTCGGGTCCTTGTCGTGGTTTATCTGCTGCACCAAATCACCGTCCAGGGTGTAAATGCGGATGACGCACCGCGGCGGCAGATTTACGAAGTTTATCCTTTGGCTGCTTTGGGGATGGCCGGTA
>DATLYY010000068.1 GCA_035574275.1 Verrucomicrobiia bacterium | reverse complement strand
TACCGGCCATCCCCAAAGCAGCCAAAGGATAAACTTCGTAAATCTGCCGCCGCGGTGCGTCATCCGCATTTACACCCTGGACGGTGATTTGGTGCAGCAGATAAACCACGACAAGGACCCGAACGCCTCCGATTCGGGGTATGACTTTTGGGATTTGCTCACTCGAAACGCTCAAAAGGCAGTGGCGGGGATGTATATTTTTAGCGTGGAATCCAGCGAGGGGAGATACATCGGGAAGATTTTGATTATTCAGTAACTGGATGGATTAGTGGAAAGGGCAGCCGCACAGCCGCCCTTTCTTTTCCGGACAAGGCCGCTAACAGGGAAAGGATTGATTCAAAAATACCCTGTTCATTTCCAATACCACGTCAGACGGACGCAGTTCGCCGTCACAATTCACGTCCGAAAAACAGGTGTGGCAGTTGCCGCTGCCGGTGAAAACGCAGCGCAAATGGAGCACCACGTCCGCCGGCGTGAAGGCGGAGTCGTCGTTCATGTCCCCCCGCCCAAAGACGCAGGGAGAGTTCCCCTCTACCGTAAAGCTGGAGATGCAAGACAATGGGGAAGGTTTGCGGAGGGAATTATGATGCATCAGCGATATGACACTATAATTCCCCGCTGGGAGCGGACCGGTTGTTATTTGAAACCGGAAGGGAATAACTACGGCGAAACACTGAATCGATGAATCTCCCGGCTTGCCGTCATATCCAGATGAATAAACGTAGATGTTGTTTCCGCTCACGCGGAATGAATCCAGAACCTCCGTCTCCGTGCACTCATCGAAGTTGTGGTCTTCGCTTCGGGCGCATCCCCAGCAGTCTCCAAACCAGCCGGTAACTTCGATAGTGATGCTGTCTTGCGTGGATGGTTGAGCGGGGAAGTGGGTGATATTCTCTATAAAATCGCACGTCTGGCTATTGGCCGGCACCCTCAAGGTTAGTGCAAGAAGAAGCAGGGTCGTTAAGTTAGATCCGAACGTTTTCATAGTTGCTCCTTTCCTTTGCGGCGGCTCGCAACGAAGGTTACGGTTCCATCCATTAAATACGCAAGGTGACAAACGGCTGTCAAGAGCCATTCCGTGTGAATTTTGTTTTGACTTTCACTCACCTCGCTTTCCGGTGCTGGTTTTGAACGCCCTGTGACCTGCCGAAAGGCCGCCGGGCGGTTCCCACCACTGAGCCGCTTAAAAGAAATGACCGGTCAGCGGTGAATGCAACGCAAAAATTTTTGCGGAAAGTGCAAAAAATTTTGCCCCACTTACAAGGCCTCATTTACAGTCGCATACAAAATGGCTTAAAAAAACGGCCAAAAACCCCTTGCCAAACGGTAAGCCGTTTATATATTAAGGGTTTTCGCCAAAAGGCGAAGGGTAAACTTTTGTCTTTTAAGCCAAAAGTTTGATTGAGTTTTGGAGGGTTCGGGTTTCTGAATTCTCCGCGCAAAGAAAAAGAAAGGAATTTAGAAAAAGCTTATGTCCAAGCAGAAGTTTGAGCGTACGAAGCCGCACGTGAACGTGGGGACGATCGGGCACGTGGATCACGGGAAGACGACCTTGACGGCGGCGATCACGATGGTTTTGAGCCGCCGGGGATTGGCGCAGATCCGGACGTTTGATTCCATCGATAAC
>DATLYY010000067.1 GCA_035574275.1 Verrucomicrobiia bacterium | reverse complement strand
GAACGGCTGGATCGAAACGTACAACGAAACCTACCTGCACTCGGCCCTGGGCTACCAGCCGCCGAACAGGTTCGAGAAAACCTATAACCTCAGCCCGATGACTCCATATCAGGCCGCTTGACTAAAGGGGAGCAGTACAATTATGCCACAGCCATGGCATTGGATTCACAGAGCAATATTTACGTAACAGGCTTTAGTTATGCCGGAGCAGGTAATGAGGACGATATAGTTTCCATTAAATATGACTCGAATGGAAACCAGCTTTGGGTGCGAAGTTACAATGGGCCGGGGAGTAAAAAGGATCAAGGACAGAGCATATCTTTGGATTCCGCGGGAAACATCTATGTAGCAGGAATAAGTTTTGGAGCGGACTCAACTTACAATTATGTAATCTTGAAGTATGATTCAGGTGGAAATTTTCTTTGGGAAAAGCGATATGAGAGATCCGTTTCATATTACGGAGGATATCCAAAACTTTTAGTTAGTCAAACCGGGAATATGTATCTGTCTGGAACAGACACCCAAAACATGTGGGACTTTGTCACCATCAAATATTCTCCTCTTCCCGCTATCAAAGGGGATTTGAATTTGGACGGGGTAATGACATTGGCGGATGTGGTTTTGATGTTGAATTTTGTGTTTAATGGAACCCCGTTTGCGGCGGCGCCAACGGCCGGGGATTTGAACTGCGACGGCAAAATTTCCCCGGCGGATGTAGTGATTATGCTGCAGATTTTCTTTCTTTCGGTTCCTGCGCCCTGTTAGAAAAACGGGCACAATATATTGTGCCCCTACAAAGGCGGGCAGGCACGAGACCTGCCCCTACGAAAGACGACCTATCCCCCCCGACATTTTCAGATTACGCCGCCGGCCTATGGTGATACGGTTTTAGCTGGGCGATGTCCCGTTCAAAGAACAAATCGATGGTCCAGTCCAGCATCACCCGCAGTTTTTTGGAGAGGCGCGGCAACCGGAAAAGATAATAGGTGCGCCAAATCCACCAGGCCCAAAACCCACGGACGCGGAAGCCCAAAATGATGGCCACGCCGCTCCTCCGCCCCAGCATCGCCATCTGCCCCAGCATGTTGTAATGAAACGGTTTTTTCCTGCCCCCTGTCAGCTCCGCCAGAATATTTTGCGCCGCCACCCGCCCCTGCCGCAAGGCATGCTGGGCGGTCGGCGGATACGGCGCCCCACTTCGCGGGTCGGTTAGCGAACAGCAATCACCGACGACCCAAACATCCGGATCGTCCACGGATTGCAGAAATTCATTGACCACCAGCCGGCCCCGCTTGTCCTTTTGAAATGGCAGGCCGCTCACCAATTGCTGGGGGGTGACGCCGGCGGTCCAAATCAAGGTGCGGGTTGGAATTTCTTCGCCCCCTTCAAGGATGACCCGGTCGCTCCGGGCTTCCTTTACCCGGGCGGAAAGCCGGACTTCCATTTTCTTCTCCTGCAAGGTCTGCAAAGCAAAGTTTGCCAAGTCCTCGCTCACTTCGAGCAAAAGGCGGGGAGCCGCCTCCAGCAAAACGACCCGGATTAAAGAGCGGTCTATGTGCGGATAATATTTCGCAAGATAATGGGCGAAATCGTTCAATTCCCCGGCCAGCTCCACCCCGGCAAACCCGCCCCCCACGACGACGAACGTGACCAGCGGAGTTTGCACCTGCGGAAATTTTTCCGTGTCGGCCTGCTCGAAAAGGGATATGACGTGGTTGCGCACGTAAATGGCGTCCCCCAAACTTTTCATCGTGATGGCGGCCTCTTCCAGCCCGGGGATGTTGAAAAAATTGGTGGTGGAGCCGAGCGCAATCACCAGCTTGTCGTACGCCTCCCCCTCCTCCCGGCCGGTCGCTTCCTGCCGCACCTTCACCACTTTTCTTCGGGGGTCTATGGCTATTACCTCCCGCTCGGCAAAGCGGATCTTTCGGCAGAGCTGGCGGATGGGGTTGATGATGTGGCGGGTCTCGATGGAGCCGGTGGCCACTTCGCCGAGCATCGGGGTAAAAAGGAAAAAGTTGTCCCGGTTGATTAGGACGATTTCCCAGCCGGCCTCAACCGAGCGCTTTTCGAGCCGGCGGGCAATCGTCATCCCGGCGTAGCCGCCTCCCAAAATCACCAGCCGCTTTTTTGCTTGCTCGGCCATAAAACCAAAATAACATATTTTGGGTAGCCCGGAGCCCCCGCTCCGGGGCGCTTCTACCCTTTTGTTGTCTTCTAACTTATCTTGCCGCCGTGAAAGTCTATAAAGACCGCCATGTAAATAAAAAGCTTATCGTTGGAAAAAAAGTGTTGATTCTCGGTTACGGCAATCAAGGCCGGGCGCAGGCCCTGGCCCTGCGGAAAAGCGGGGCCAAGGTGGAAATTCACCTCCCGCCGAAAAGTCATTCCGCCAAGCAGGCGAAAAAGGATGGTTTTTCGCTGGTGGATTTGCCCGCCGGCGTTTCCGGGGCGGATTTTGTGGCGTTTTTGACCCCGGATGAATGGATGCCGGAGATTTTTGAGGAAGTCAAACCGCATTTTCGCCCCGGCCAGGCCACAGTTTTTGCACACGCCTTGGCAATTCATTTCAAGTTGATACAAATTCCCAAGGGAATTGATACGCTATTGGTGGCTCCTCTGGGCCCCGGCAAAAAACTCTGGGAATTGTTTCAACAAGGCAAAGGAATGACCGCCTGGGTGGCCGCCCGGCCGCAAAAAGCGTTGCCCAAAGCCCTCGCTTTTGCCTGGGGCATCGGCGCCACCCGCGAGGGCGTTATTCCAACCACGTTTCGGGATGAGACGCTGGGGGATTTGTTCGGGGAGCAGGCCTTTTTGTGCGGCGGACTTTTGGCGATTTTGCTTTACAGTTATCAAACGATGCGCAAATATGGGCTTTCGGAAGCCAACGCCCGTTTGGAAACATTGGGGCAGATTGATTCTTTGGCCGAGTTGTTAAAAACGGAAGGACCCGCCGGATTTATTCAAAAAATCTCCCCCACGGCCGCCTTCGGCGCGGAAAAGGCCATCGAGCGGATGAAAGTTTTAAAGCCGGTGTTTGAAAAGCTTTTCCGGGAAATCGATTCGGGGCGGTTTGTAAAAGAATGGATGCAATCGAAGCGAAAATTTTCGAAGGGGAAATTGATTCGGGAATTCGGGCTGGTTAAGCTCACCACAAGCAGGCCTTGAAACGCAAAAAGGGCGACCAGAGGGAGTCGCCCCTACAAAAACGGTTTTTATTTCTTCTCGATTAAAAAGAGGAACGAATCGTTCGGGGCAATTTTCAAAGGGAGCCCCTGGCGCAAATCCTTGGAGGAAATTTTCAAATCCAGATCCCCCAGCAAATCAACGAGCCGGAGTTTTTCGCCGCGAATGCCGGCTTTGGCCGTGTCCACCCGGATGATGAGCTGGCGGGGGATGCCGGAGTGGTTCGTGCCGGAAAGGGGGTAGGACAAATACAAAAGCGTGGCTTTCTGGTTTTTGGCCAAAGCCATATCCAGATGGGGGTCGGAGGCGTACAGCCGCCTTTCCACCCCGATTTCCTCGAACAGCTTCTCCAAAAAGGAAAGCCGCTCGTGGTTCAGCTGGCTGGATAAATCGAAGGAGAAAAACCAGACCTCCCCTTTTTTCACCTTTCCGGCCGCCCCCACCGGACGCCTGCGGCCGTCGTAGGCGATTTTTTTCAAGTTCGATTTGCGGATGTGGCCGAAAAGGGAGGCCGGAAACTCCAGCCCGAGCCCCTTGACGCTCCCCACTTCCGGTGTGGCGGCGGTTTTGACCTTGATGAAATTGGACAAAATCTGGCAGGGGCGGCCGGACTCGTCCAAAACCGGCGCGGCGCCGAAGAAAACCAGTTTTTTACCCTGCTTCAAAAGCTCCACGAGCGTTTCCTGCGCGGCGCGGGACATCACCTCGGCCGTGGGGACGATGAAGGTTTTGAATTTTTTCAAACTGGCGGGGGAGGAAAAATCGGCCACGCCGAACTCGAATTTCAAGAAGGACAAATCCCGCACCAGCCCGAAGTAGGTGTTCATGAGGGGCAGGATGTAGCCGTACGGCTCTTCGGCCCGCAGCTCCCGGTACCAGTAGAGCGGGCGGTCGACCAAAAAGGCGACTTCCGCGGAGGATTCGAGCGTGTCGAACCCCACCCGCTCGGAGGCGGCGGCGAATTTGCGAATCACCTCGTAGCCCGCGGTCACGGTGCCGTCTTTGGTCAAAGGCGATCCGTACCAGTGATCCCGCTCCACGAAGGAGCCGAGATTGAACCCCTTGATGCCGGAGGCCAAGGCCAGACACAGGCTGAACTTCACGTTCCGGGCGTCGTAGGGCAAATATTTCGCCGCCTCTTCGGGAAGGGCGGCGGGGAGCCCGGTGGCCAAAGTGGAAAGGTAGGGGAACGGCTTGGTGCCGGCAAACGCCTTCAAGTCATGCTTGGCGGTGTAGTAGTCGAAGCTGCCGTCCAGATAGTAGCCGGAGAAGAAGGACATATCCTCCGGCCAGGGGAACTCCGCCAAGGGCATCGAGCCCTCTTTGGAAAAATGGGTGAAGTAATACAAGGCGGGCATTTCGGAATTGACCAGAATCTCCCGGAGGGTGGAAACGTAGCGCCCCATCATCCATTCTTTGAAGCGCATCCAGTCGAAAACCTTGGCGAGCTGTTTGGGGGTGGCGGGGTGAAAGGCGGCCGGCGGGCGGATATCGGCAAACTGCTTGGCCCGCTCGGCGTACGCTTCCGCGGCTTTCTTCGGCTCTTCAAATTTCTGCTGCAGAAACTCCGGGTACAGACTGGAAACCACGTACTGGTTGTAATCCAAATCGAACGGCCCCATATGCCCGCCGAAGGAGGGACGGCTGTCGATTTCAACCAAGAATACCGGGCCGCGGGGATAGATGTAATGCTTGACCACTTCGGCCAAGGCGACGTAGTAGCGCTTGAGGTGGGAGAGGAACGCCGGGTGCAGGTAGGTGGGGACGTACCCCCCCTTTACCCCCCCCGTGTTTTTCGAAGGGACGTAGTTGCCGTGCGGGTCGCGGGCCAAAAGGTCCGGCATGGAGGCGAGATAATCGGGATAGCCGCCGTTGACCCATTCGCTGCCAATCCAGGGGCCGGGCTTCAGAATCACTTTGAAGCCGAATTCGCGCGCCAACTCGAGGAAAACGATTAAGTCGCGGCGCGGGTCCAAATGTCCGCCGAAATCGAACTGCCCCTGTGATGTTTCGTGCAGATTCCAAGGGACATAGGTGGAAAGGATGCGGATGCCGGCCCGCTTGATTCGTTCAAAGCAGATGGACCAGTGGCGCTTGGAGACCCGAAAATAAGAAAGCTCAACCGAAAGAGGGGGGTAAACCTCTTTCCCGATTAAGAACTTGTTATCCGCTATTTTCAACATAAATTTAATGGAAACAAAGCCAACTGCCCGTCCCTCTTTGGGTTACAAGGACAAATGCCACTTCAGCAGCAAGAAACTTTCCACTTGCCATAAAAAAAAGAAAATTATTGGCTTTGTCAAATAAAAACTACGGAAAGGGTGATATTTTTTTCACAAAGTCGATATTGAGGGATAAAATCCAATTAATTTATTGATTTACAACACATTACGATAAACCGGGATTGTGTGTCTGTAGGCAGTTGAAATTCATATTGTTGTAATTAGCCGAAAATAAAAAGCCCTGCTTTTGACAAGCAGGGCTTTTTTGAAAGCGTGGATTTTATTGTATCATCAACATCTTTTTGGTCTGCAGGAAATCCTGCGAGCGGAGGCGGTAGAAGTAAATGCCGGATGGAACTTCCATTCCCCGGCTGTCCCGTCCATCCCAGTTGACAATATAGGACTTCGCCTGCAAATACTCATCCACCAGCGTATTCACCTTCTGCCCCAAAATGTTGAAAATCTCCAACGTCGTTTTTCCCGCCTTGGGCAAGGCAAAAGATATCTGGGTGTTGGCGTTGAAGGGATTCGGGTAGTTCTGGGAAAGAGAATAGGCCTGCGGCCTTTGGCCCGGATTCACATCCCGGACATCCGTAAAAGCCGTGAGAACCGTGCACTGCCCCGCCACAAAGTTCACCGGCAAATCTGCGGGCACTGTATTTGTAAACGTGCAGGGCAAATTGGCCACCCGGGTGGAATCAAAACGAACGATCCCTATTGAATCAAATCCGGAGCTGTGCCTGAACCTAATCTGCCAAACCTCCTTGCGGGTGGCGTTGGGGGGCTCGATGGTGGAGGGGTCGCTCCCGTCAAATCCGGCCGCCAGCAAAAATCGATCCGGACTGTTGTCGTTGTACTGGGAAACGTTGACAGAACCGAAAAACCGCAAGGTCCCGGTCATGGGGGTAACCATGCTTGTAAAGTTGAGCGTTCCCCCGGCAGTCCGGTTCAACAACACATACGCCGTGCCGTTCACGGTGGATTCCCGCAGGGACAAGGTAAGGAACGCCAACGAGTCCCTGTTCGTAATGTTGACCCGCATGAAAAAAACGGACGTGCCGCCCGTTCCGGTCAGGGCGGTGTCCACGGTTTTGGATTCCAGAATAATCGAATCCTGCGGGTCGGGCTGGGCAACGGCCGTTGCCGCCAAAGCCGCAAAAATAAATATCGAGATTATCAGGGTGAAAAACTTCTTCATTACTCCCTCCTCAAAGTTAGGGGTTGCATCCTTCCGCAATGTTCCATCCGCTGTTTGGTACCCATCCATTCGGTTCAACACGAAACGTTAGAAAAAGTTCCTTCGGGCCCACCTCCTTGAATTTTGCACATTCTCACCATCCATCGGTTTGAATATGAAAGGCGCAGGCAATTTCGTCAAGTATAAAATACGGATTTTTGATTTTTTTGTTTGCCCCGCAAGCAGGGGGATAAACCGGGCCGGCATAAAAAAAATCCGGCCCCCTTGCGGGGGCCGGAAATTTTTGGAGCTTCGCGCTTGCGCGCTTGCGCCAATTAGATGCAGGGTCTCAAGCAGTTCGGGCAGGAAGGTCCGTTGCCGCCTTCGACGAAGGTGCCGTTCAAAAGGAGCACCACGTCGGCCGGAGACAGACCGCCCACGTTGTTGAGATCCGCCACGCAGATGGGAACGATCTGGCCGCCTGCAACGTCAACCTGGTTGAAGACGTAGTTCAGTTCCGCCACCACGTCGGCCGGGGTGAGCGAACCACTGATAATCAAGTCACCTTTCAGGCGGGTCTGGGTCGGCCCGACCGGAACGTTGGCATGATTGAGATACCAGTCGATCCCCTTGATGGCATTGCTGTACAGGTCGGTCAATCCGCCGCCGGAAGTGGCCACGTGGATGATCGTGTACGTTTCGCCGGGGCCGGAGAAGACCGGGTCCTCGCCGGAGGCAAGGGCGCCCAAACCATCCAACCCGTAGCGGGCCACCAGACCGGCGCCGCCGCCGTTGACCGGGAAGTTATACACCTTCTCGGCCACGGTCATGTAACCCATATCCGCACGGTACGGAGGACCGGAGCTGTAGGCGCCGGGGCCGCCGCAGATCGTGCAGGTACTGTTGGCGATGCAGGCCGCGGAGGTGTCCTGATAGGTGCCGTGCAGGGAGTCGTAGGCGCGATCCTGGGTGCTGATGATCACGTCCGCGTTCCAGGCATAGCGCTCGAAGAGCGAGTCACCGCCGTTCGGGTTTTCGCAGCCGATGTTGTAGGAGAAACCGGCCTGCTGGTAGACGATGCCCGCGCGGGGGCGGACAAAGCTGGGCAGGGCGCCCGGGTTATCCGAATTCGGCACGACCACGAAGCCGTACGCGAAGTTCCCCGGGGAGCAGGTGTCGACCAACACGTCGTTCCCCGCAATCCAGCCGAACCACCAGGTGCGGCCGGCGTGGGAGAGAATTGTGTCGCCGCCCACGTTTTCGGAGGCGGAAGGCCCGCCCACCACGTCCACGTCGAGGTCGTAAATCACGCCCAGGGCCACGCTGTCAATCGCGTTGGTGCCCACGTTGATGACCTTCGTGGTCTGGATCAGGAAGTCCGAGGAATCGGCATGGGTGGACTGCTCCCAGATGTTTTTCCAGGCGATCGAGCTGTCCTGCAACTCGGCGCCGACCGAAGTCAGCGAGAGGTTGTAGTAGCCGCCGCCGGAAACGGAATCCAGATAGCCGTCGGAAATGCAGCGCAGGAACTTGTCGCCGAAGAGCTGGCGGGTCACCTTGCGCGGGAAGCCGTCGGCGCAGTTGCCGCGGCCGTCGGGAACCGCATCGTCCCAGGCCACCCAGACGCCGCCGTCATAGAAGTTGTCGTGCTCGTTCACGTCGTAGTGCATCCCGGCGCCGCCCTGATCCTTGATGGAGCCCTGGTTCCCCACGTCCGTGTAGTTGGAGGCGGAGTGAATCTGGGACTTCCGGTTGAAGCAGAGGGTCGGAACCACGTAGACCGTGAGGTTGATCGGCAGGGTCTTGTTGCCGGCCGGGGCCACCGAGCGGATGTAGGCGTTCAAGTTGCCGCTGCGAACGCCGACGTCGGCCGCGCCCACGCCGTTGGTGTTGAACGAAAGGTTGAAGTCATAGTTCCCGCCGACCGCCACGAAGGTGCCGGGGACGGCGTTGGAGGTGGTGACCAGGAAACCATCGTTCACACCGGCATCCAAAACCACGCTGTCCAGGAAGAACCCGACCAGCCCGATGTTGGAAAGCCGGAGCGGGGCGGTGAAGATGCCGCCGCGGGGCTTCAGCGAAATCTGGTAGAACTTGATGGTGTCGCCGGGGAGCGAACCGAGATCGCCGCGCAAGGAAAGCACAGGGGCGCGGGCCGGGGCCTTGTAGAGCCGGAACTCATCGATGAGCTCGGTCAAGGGGCCCGGATCCGGGCTGATGCCCGAACGGATGGCGGTCTCCTGCGTGCCGGGATACTTCTGGGCCAAAGCGGTAATCCAGACGGTGTCGTTCACCACGGCATCGGCCGCGGAGAAATCATCCTCGTGGACGCAGGGGTTGCCCAAGGTGCCGTCGCAGCCCGGGTTGTTGGTCTGGGTGACGTTCTGCGGTTCATCCCAGGCCCGCCCGTTGTTCGGAGAAACCGAGCAGAAGATATCGTAGACGGCCAGAACGCCGTACTGCTCGTAGTCCCCCCAGCCGAAGTTGCCGTCGTCCGGCGGGGCCGCCCAGAGGGCGTAGAGATTGCCGCCCGCCTGGTAGGCCAGTTCCACCATCGGCCAGTTGCAGACGTCGAAGCCGAAGAGGGAGCCGGAACGGTCGGGGAGCCGGCCGTCGATCAGGATGTCGGTTATCTTGTGCGGACCCTGCACGGTGCCGTCCGGCAAAACCGCGGCGTGCCATACGGCGCCGCCCGGGCCGGCAAAGCCGTTCCCGAGGAAGTTGTTCCAGTCGGTCCACATTACGTGCAAGGTGTCGCCAATCATAACCCCGTCGATGTCGATCATGTTGGCCAAAAATCCGGGCAGGCGGAAATCACCGGTGATGTCGGTGATGGTGCCGAAGGTGATGGCGCCGGTGCCGGGATTATAGGTCCCCTTCAGGTAGCAGGGGCGCTCGGTGGTGGTGAAAGCCGAAGGATCGTTCGGGTCGGCGTGCGACAGGATGTAGAAGGTGTTGCCGGCGCCGGTGATTTCCACCGAGTTGAACCACGGGCTGTAGGTGGCCAGAATCTGGTCGGACGACCAGGACAAGCCGCGATCCGTGGTGTAGTTGAAGGCGATCGCCGAGGGGGAGTTCCCCGCACGGGAAGTGGCCACCCAGACGCTCTCGTTCAAGGCAAAGGCCACCGGATGCTCGCGCGTCGGGCCGCCGTTGGAGGGGCCGGTGAGCCGCATCGTGGTGTCCATGGAGAAGAGCCCCAGGCATTCGGAGCCGTCCCGGAAGTTCACCTGACCGACCGAAGAAACGTCGCCGGCCGGCGGGGTTTCCGTGCGCAGGATGAAGCGGATCCCGTAGGTCACCGGGACGCCGGTGGACGGGTTCGGAATCATCACGCCGCCGCGGTTGGTGACGCGCGGACGGGGGTCGGCCGGGGGGCCGGGGGCTGTCAACTGCACGTCCAAGCTGCCGTTGCGAAGGGCATCGGAGTTGGAGCAGTCGTAGGCGTTGTAGAAGTACAGGAAGTTAATGGCGGTGTCGGCGGCGGTGGAAAAGCCGCTGATGATGCCATAGACCATATGGGCCACGCCCGAGGGGCTTACCTGCACCTGGTCGCGCATATGGTTGTTGCCGCCCGGGGTCTCCGGAATGCCGGTCCGGACGGTGACGTAGGGCACGCCCGCCTGAATGTACCGGCTGGCCGCTCCCCGCGGATAGACGGGGTATTGCACCAAGCCGAAGTTTTCCTTCTGCTGGTCGTCATCCACCACCACGGGATTGAGCGGGGCGGGGCGGGCCGCCTGGGTGGTTCCCGCCTGGGCCGGTACGGCCTGCTTGTCTTTCGGCAGACCGAAGGCGACCAGCGAGAACCCCATAAAGGCAATGGCCAAAACCACTGCCAGTAGGATGCTTGTTTTTCTCATCATATTCGTAAAACTCCTTTCAACATAAAGCGATTCGTAACGTTTTTTGTCCCCAGCGGGGACGATCCTTCTTCCGAAGGTTTAAAAAAGACGCCCGATGATCTCATCGTGCCTTTTTCTGGTCAATCACCTCCCGGTTTTTGAGCAGCCGATTTGGAACGGAAACCCGCCAAGCCGTTTTTCTGGTGGTTCCCCTCATGATACCGAAACGACTTTTTAGGTTTTGCCTGCTGGAAAACGGAGAAAAACAGGCGCATTCGTTCCCGATAGCTTGCTCGTTGAAGAAGCCTGTCTGTAAACCTTTCTTTTTCCGAACCGCTTTGAGCCGTAAAGCAGGCCCGGACTGTTGCTCGAGGCACCCATATGATAACCCCCCCTCCCAAGCTTGTCAAGTGTTTTTTTGTCCAAAAACCGTCCGCCGGGCGGCCCCGGCCCGGCCCAAAAAAGAATCCCCGGCATCCTGTTTTTAGGAGGATTCAGGATAAGGATGCCGGGGGTTGGGCGCCGGTTAATTACCGGCCCAAGGCGGTCGGGTTATTGGGAGGGGGCTGGCAGGGCTGGAGGGGGGTTCCCGCGAAGGCGGCGTTCAACATTAGCACCGCGTCCGTCGGGGAAAGGAAGCCGTCGCAGTTCAAGTCCCCCAAGGCCAGCGGACTGGGGAGATTGGTGTTGTTAAAGACCGCCTGCAGCATCTGCACCACATCGGACGGGGTTATCTCTTCATCCCGGTTCAAATCGGCCAGCCGCCAGTTATAGACGCGCAGGCGGACGGTTTGGCTGACCGTGATTGCGCCGTCGAAGGCGGTGAGGGTGATGGTGTAAACCGAATCCCGCCCGCTTATGGCCGAGCCGACCGCCGTCTGGGCGGAATCCGGGGTGAATTCAAACCGGCCGATGCCGTTGCCGAAATCGGTGAAGGTGGAATTGCGCGGCCGGTTCAAGACGTTCAGAACCGGCGTGGTCAAATCCGCATCCGCCGCCGAGAATTCCAGAGTCAAAGTCCGGTTGACCAGAACGAGGGTGTCCAGAATGGTGATGGTCATTGCCGGCGGGTGGTTGCCGAACTCGGTGACGGTGATGGTCACCAGCTCGCTGTCCGCCCGGGCTGTGCCGTCTTGGGCGATAAAGCGGACCTGATAGGAGCCGGCCTGGTTGAAGCCCGGGGCCCAGCTGAAGCGCCCGCGCCCGCCGCCGAGCGGGGCGAAGCTCGCCCCGGCCGGGAGATTTTGGGCGGAAACCGCGGGGACGGTGGAGTCCGGATCCAGAGCCGAAATGTCGAAGGTCAACGTTGAGCCCTCCGCCACGCTCCTGGGCCCGATGGGAGCCAAAACCGGAGGCCGTTCCACGTTCGTAACCGTCACCTGCAGGTCCTGATCCAAAATGTACGGCGGGCTCAAGGTGAGGTCGGCCGTACGGAAGGTCCACCTGGGGAGAACCCGGAACGGCTGGCCGCCGGCGGCGTTGTAGGCCGGAACATAGGTCACGTTGATTCCCCCCTGCCCGTCGATGCCGGAGGTGATGATTCCGGGGGCGTCCGTCACGGGCCTAAGCTCGATGTGCGGGATGGTGGAATCCGGGTCGATGGCATGCACGTACACCCGCAAGGTCTCCCCTTCCGCCACGGTGCGGCCGCCCGGGAAAACGTCGAAGTACGGCAGCCGGTCGACATTCAACACGGTGACGGCGACCGTCTGGCTGTCCGCCACGGTTGTGTCGCGGGCGTCCAGGGCCACAAAGCGGATGCTGTAGCTGCCGGCCTGGAAGAAGCTCGGCCGGAAGACAAAGATGCCGGAATCGGCGCGGCTGTCCACAAAGGCGGCGCCGGCCGGGAGCGGGCGGGCCCGCAGGAACGATTTGGTGGTGTCCAGATCGGAAACCCGGACGATGATTTTGAGCGAATCCCCTTCGTTGAAAGCGGGCGGGTTCGGGATTGCGGCCAAGACGGGGGGCTGGTTGCCGGCGTCCAAAACCACCACCCGGGTCGTCGCCGTGTCGGCCAGGGAGCCGTCGGCCGCCACGAACTGAATGAAATGGGTGCCGGACTGGATGTAGCTCGGAAGGAAGCGGAATATCCCCACCCCGTTGCCGGAATCGGTGAAGGTGGCGTTGGCTGGCAGGTTCAAAGCAAAAAGCGCGGGCTTGGTGGAATCCGGGTCATCCCCGAGAATCGGAACCACGAGGGTTCCGGCCTCGGTGACGCCGAGGCTATCCGGCGCGTACACGCTCGGCCGCTGGTTCCCCGCCTCGGTGACCTGGATGAAAACGGTCTGCTGGATGGAGGCCAGCCCGTCCGTGGCGTTGAAGCGGACCGAATACAACCCGCCCTGGATGAAGCTGGGCAGGAAACGGAAGGTGCCGGTGTTGTTCCGGTTGTCCACGAAGGTGGCGTTGGCCGGCAAAGGCCCGGTGGTCAAAGTCAAAAGGGTGGAATCCGGGTCGGCGGCGATGACGGTGAGCCGCAGCGAATCCCCCTCCCGAACCATCTGCGGGCCGAAGGTGCTTATCCAAACCGGGCTGCGGTTGGTGTTCTGCACGGAAATCTGCACGATGCGCGTTCCGGAGAGGGACGGGGTGTCGCTGTCCGTGGCGATGAAAGTTATAGTATGGACGCCGATTTGCGAAAAATCCGGCGTGAACGTGAAACCGCCGGCGGCGTTGCCGGAATCGACAAACGAGGCGTTGGGCGGCAGGGGGCTGGTGGTCAGGAAAATCGGTCCGGGGACGGCGTCCGTGGTGTCCTTGGCATGCACCCGGAAGCGCAAGGTCTGTCCCGCCAGAACGGTCTTGTTGCTGATGGAATCGACAACCGGCGGCCGGTTGACATCCCGCACGGCGAGGCCGACGGTCCGGAAGGCGGAAGCCGGCGGATTGGCCCGGTCGGTGGCGATGAAGGTGACCGTGTAGTTCCCCGCCTGCAAAAAGGTGGGGCGGAAAACAAACAGGGCCGAACCGTTGCCGCTGTCGACAAACGAGGAATTGAAGGGGCGCCCGCTGGAACCGAGCAGGGGGATATCCCCTTCCGGATCCGTGGCGTGGAGCCGCAGGAAGAGGGAATCTCCCTCATTCAGCACGATGGGAGACGGAATCGAATCAAACACCGGCGCCAGATTTCCCGCCTCCAGAACGGTAATCGCAACAACCTCGCTGTCCGCCAGGACGCTGTCGGAAGCGACGAAGGTCACATTGTAAGCGCCGGACTGCAGGGCGGTGGGGGTCCAGCTGAACAGCCCTTTCCCATTTAAGGAATCAACGAAGGACGCGCCGGCCGGCAAGCCGACCGCTGAAAGCTGTGGAATGGTACCGTTGGAATCGGAAGCAGAAATCACAAACGCCAAGGACTGCACTTCGGTGGTTTGCTTCGGCCCGATGGCGGCCAGAACCGGCCGGCGGTTTACCACGTTGACGGTAATGGTTACCACTTCGCTGTCTGCCAAAAGCCCGGCCGTGGCGATGAAGGTGACGTTGTAGGTCCCGCCCTGATTGAAGACCGGCGTCCAGACAAATGCGCCCGCCCCGTTGGCTGAATCGACAAACGTCGCGCCCGCGGGGAGCCCGACGGCCGAAAGGACGGGCACGGTCAAATCCGGATCGGTTGCCGAAACCCGGAACTGCAGAAGTTGGTCTTCGCTGGTGATCCGGGCCCCAATTGGAGCCAAAACCGGCGCCCGGTCGAACTCGTTGACCGTTATGGAAACAACTTCGCTGTCGGCCAAAAGACCATCCGAACTGATGAAGGTGACATTGTAGCTGCCCGCCTGGGTGAAGTCCGGCATCCAGGCAAAGGCACCTGCGCCGTTGGTTGAATCGACAAATGTTGCTCCAACAGGCAGGTTCAGGGCTGTCAAAACCGGCACGGCCAAATCCAAATCCGAGGCCGAAATTCGGAACTGCAACAGTTGTCCTTCCATAATGGTCTGGCCGCCAATCGGGGCTAAGATCGGCGCGCGGTTGACGTTGATAACCGAGATGGCCACTGTTTCACTATCCGCCAAAGTTCCATCCGAGGCGATGAAAGTGACCGAATAGCTGCCGGACTGGAAGAAATCGGGCGTCCAGGCAAACGAACCGGCGCCGTTGGTCGAATCGACAAAAAGCGCTCCGGCGGGCAAACCAACCGCCGCCAGAGTCGGCGTGGTCAAATCCGAATCGGAAGCTGAAACACGGAATTGCAAGAGTTGGTTTTCATTGACGGTTTTAGCACCGATCGCCGCCAAGACCGGTGCGCGATTTACCTCGCCGACCGTGATGACCACCAATTCGCTGTCCGCCAAAGTTCCATCCGAAGCGATGAAAGTGAGGTTGTAACTGCCGGCTTGCGCAAAGCTGGGGGTCCAGCCAAAGGAGCCCGCCCCGTTCAGGGAATCAACAAATGCCGCTCCGGCCGGCAGACCGACGGCGGAAAGTGAGGGTGTGGTCAAATCCGGATCGGCGGCGGAAACCCGGAACAGCAAAAGCTGATTCTCGTTGACGTTTTTGGCCCCGATGGCGGCAAGCACCGGCGCGCGGTTGACGTTGTTGACGGTGATGCTGACCGCCTCGCTGTCGGCCAGCGTTCCATCCGAAGCGATAAAGGTGACATTGTAGCTTCCGGCTTGGACAAACGAAGGGGTCCAGCTGAAAGCTCCGGCGCCATTTGTCGAATCGACAAAGGCCGCTCCGGAGGGCAAACCGAGCGTTGAAAGGACGGGCAAAGTTCCATCCGGGTCGTTGCCGGAAATTCGGAACTGCAAAAGTTGATTCTCGTCGACAACTTTGGAGCCGATGGTCGCCAGAACCGGCCGCTGGTTCCCGGCTTCGTTAACTGTAATGGAAATCAGCTCGCTATCGGCCAAATCTCCATCCGAGGCGATGAAGCGAACGTTGTAAACCCCCGCCTGCGTGAAAGCCGGCGTCCAAGCGAAGGAACCCCGCCCGTTGGCGCTATCCACTACTGCCGCTCCGGCAGGGAGATTCTCCGCGAAAATCGCGGGCAATTGACCGTCCGGGTCGGAGGAAGAGATGCGGAAGGACAACAGCTGTCCTTCGGTGACGGCTTTGGCCCGGATGGAATCGAGCACCGGCAGCCGGTTCGTGTTGGTGACCGTGATAGCCACCAGCTCGGTATCCGCAAAAGTCCCGTCGGAGGCGACAAAGGAAACGTTGTACAACCCGGCCTGGGTAAAGTTTGGATTAAAGGTGAAAGACCCGCGCCCATTGCCGCTGTCGATGAAGACGGCGTTGGTCGGCCGGTTCAAAACGGCCAGTGCGGGCACCGTTCCGTCCGGATCGACGGCCCGGACGCGGAACTGCAAGCTCCCCGCCTCGGCCACGGTTTTTGGACCGATGGAATCGACGGCCGGCCGCTGGTTCCCCACTTCCACCACGGTTATGGCAACGATTTCACTGTCCGCCAAATTGGCGTCCGAAGCGATAAAGGTGACGTTGTACACGCCGGCCTGGGCAAAGGACGGGGTGAAGTTGAAAATCCCGCTGCCGTTGCCGCTATCGGCGAAGGTTGAGTTGGCCGGCCGGTTGACCGCCGAGAGGGCCGGGGTTTGCAAATCGGGATCGGAAGCGGTCACCACAAAAGCCATTGTGTTCCCTTCCAGTACGGTGCGCGGCCCAATCGGATCCAAAACCGGCGAGCGGTTGGTATTGTTGATGGTAATCGTTACCGCTTCGCTGTCGGCCAAAAGACCATCGGAAGCAATAAACGTAACGTTGTACGCGCCGGCCTGGACAAAGGACGGCGTCCAAGTAAACGCGCCCCGGCTGTTCAACGAATCAATAAAGACGGCGCCGGAAGGCAGCCCGACGGCCGCAAGCGCCGGTAGTGTCCCGTCTGCATCGGAGGAAGTTATTCTAAACTGCAGAAGGGCATTTTCCGCTCCCACCTTGGCCCCAATCGGGTCCAGAACCGGCCGCTGGTTCCCCACTTCGTTAACGGTAATTGCCACGATTTCGCTGTCCGCCAAATTTCCGTCGGAAGCGATGAAAGTAACGTTATAGCCTCCGGACTGAACAAACGACGGCGTCCAATTGAAGGAACCAGCCCCGTTCAACGAGTCGCTGAACACGGCGCCGGTCGGCAAACTCAAAGCCGAGAGTGCGGGAATGGTGGCATCCGGGTCAACCGCTGACACCCTAAACTGCAAAAGCTGGTTTTCGTTGACGGCCTTGACTCCTATCGTGTTCAAAACCGGCGGACGGTTGACATTGTTGACGGTAATGGTCACAACCTCCGAATCCGCCAGGGAGCCATCCGAAGCGATGAAGGTGACGTTGTACGCGCCCGCCTGCGTGAAGGAGGGCGTCCAACTGAATGAACCGGCTCCGTTGGTGGAATCCACAAAATTGGCCCCGGAAGGCAGGCCGATGGCGGACAACACCGGCGCCGTCAAATCCGGATCGGAAGAAGAAACGCCGAACTGCAGAAGCTGGTTCTCGTTGACGGTCTTGGCCCCTATCCCGTTCAGAACGGGTGCCCGGTTCACGTTGTTGACCGTGATAGCCACGATTTCCGAATCGGCCAGCGAGCCATCCGAAGCGATGAAGGTGACGTTGTAGCTGCCGGACTGGAAGAAAGTCGGCGTCCAGGCAAACGACCCGGCCCCGTTCAAGGAATCCATAAAGGCGGCCCCCGTCGGCAACCCAGCAACGGACAAAATCGGCATGGTCAAATCCGGGTCGGTGGCCGAAATCCGGAACTGCAGCAATTGATTTTCATTGACGGTTTTGTTCCCAATCAAAGCGAGAACCGGCGCCCGTCCGGCGTCGTTCACGGTGATGGCGATAGCTTCCGAATCCGCCAGCGTGCCGTCCGAGGCGATGAAGGTCACGTTGTAGCTGCCGGACTGGAAGAAAGTCGGCGTCCAGGCAAACGAACCGGCCCCGTTGAGAGAATCGACGAAGGCGGCACCCGTCGGCAGACCGACGGCGGACAGAACCGGCACAGTCAAGTCCGGGTCGGTGCCCACAACACGGAATTGCAATAGCTGACTTTCTGTGACCGTCTTGCTGCCAATCGTAGCAAGCACAGGGGGACGATTCACGTTATTAACCGTAATCGCAATGGTCTCGCTGTCCGCCAGCGAGCCGTCCGAAGCGATGAAGGTTGCGTTGTAGCTGCCGGACTGGAAGAAACTCGGCGTCCAAGTGAACGAACCGGCCCCGTTTGTTGAATCGACAAAAACCGCGCCGGTAGGCAAGCCAACTGTGGTCAAAACGGGTGCCATCAAATCCGGGTCGGAAGAAGAAATCCTGAACTGCAAGAGCTGCCCTTCGTTGACGGTCTTGTTCCCTATCGCGGCGAGAACCGGGGCCCGGTT
Source organism: Verrucomicrobiia bacterium (assembly GCA_035574275.1). NCBI lineage: Bacteria > Pseudomonadati > Verrucomicrobiota > Verrucomicrobiia > Verrucomicrobiia bacterium. Next base: position 11,887 of record DATLYY010000067.1, on the reverse strand, counting down.
GATATTGTTGACCGTAATGGCTACCACTTCGGAATCAGCCAGCGCCCCGTCTGAAGCGATAAAGGTCACGTTGTAACTGCCGGATTGGAAGAAGGTCGGCGTCCAGGCAAACCGCCCGCGGCCGTTCAATGAATCCACAAACGTGGCACCGGTCGGCTGGCCGACGGCCGAAAGGGCCGGGATGGTCAAATCCGGATCGGTGGCGCTGATGTTGAAGGCCAGCGGCTGATTCTCGTCTACGGTCTTGGCGCCGATGGGAGCCAAAACCGGCCGCTGATTGCCCGACTCGTTCACGGTAATCGTTACAAGCTCGCTATCCGCCAAAAGCCCATCCGAAGCGATGAAGGTGACGTTATAAATGCCGGACTGCACGAACGAGGGTGTCCAGCGGAAGAAACCGGCGCCGTTGGCTGAATCGACAAAAACCGCTCCGGAGGGGACGTTCAACGCGGAAAGAACCGGAATTGTGCCATCTACATCGGACGCGGAGGTTCTGAACTGCAAGAGCTGGTTTTCGTTCATGGTCTTGGCTCCGATGGCCGCCAAAACCGGCGGAGCATTCACGTTGTTCACAGTAATCGTGATCTGCTCGCTATCGGCCAAGGAACCGTCCGAGGCGATGAAAGTCACGTTGTAGCTGCCGGATTGAGTGAAGGCGGGCGTCCAGCTGAAGGAACCGGCGCCGTTCAAGGAATCAACCAAGGTTGAGCCGGTCGGCAACCCGGCGGCCGACAGAATCGGCACCGTCAAATCCGGATCGGAGGCCGAAATCCGGAAGCGCAAGAGCTGATTTTCGTTGACCGACTTGTTGCCGATGGAAGCCAAAACCGGCGAGCGGTTGACTTCGTTCACCGTAATGGCCACCACCTCGCTGTCGGCCAAAGAACCGTCCGAAGCGATGAAGGTGACGCTGTAGTTGCCGGACTGGAAGAAACTCGGCGTCCAGCCAAACGAGGCCGCCCCGGTGAGGGAATCCACAAAAACGGCTCCGGTCGGAAGCCCGACCACGGTGAATGCCGGAATGGTCAAATCCGGGTCGTTGGCCGAAAGACGGAATTGCAGAAGCTGGTTTTCACTGACCGACTTGGCCCCGATGGCCGCCAGCACCGGCGGGCGGTTGACGTTGTTGACCGTGATGATGACCACTTCACTGTCCGCAAGGGTGCCGTCCAAGGCGATGAAGGTAACGTTGTACGCGCCGGATTGGACGAACGACGGCGTCCAGGCAAAAGAACCGGCCCCGTTCAAGGAATCGATAAAGGCGGCGCCGGAAGGCAACCCGACGGCTGAAAGTGAAGGCGTGGTCAAATCCGGGTCGGCGGCCGAAACCCGGAACTGCAGAAGCTGATTCTCATTGCTGTTCTTGGAGCCAATCGCAGCCAACACCGGCGGGCGGTTGACGTTGTTGACCGTAATCGAAACCACTTCGCTGTCCGCCAAAGCACCGTCTGAAGCGACAAACGTCACGTTGTAGCCGCCGGCTTGGAAGAAGGTGGGCGTCCAGGAGAAGCTCCCGCGGCCGTTTGCCGAATCCACGAAAACGGCTCCGCTCGGCAAACTGACGGCGGAGAGAACCGGTATGGTCGCATCGGCGTCCGTGGCGTTGATGGTGAAGCTCAAAAGCTGATTCTCATTCGTGCTTTTCGCCCCGATGGGAGCCAGAACCGGCCGCTGGTTGCCTCCTTCGTTCACCGTGACCGTGACGTTCTGCGTGTCAATCAAATCTCCATCGGAAGCTAAAAACCGAAGGTTGTAGGCACCGCTCTGCGTGAACGTGGGTGTCCAGGAGAAACGCCCCCGCCCGTTCAAAGAATCGACAAACGAAGCTCCCGATGGCAATCCGACCAGGGACAAGGCCGGAATGGTCAAATCCGGATCGGAGGCGGAAACGTTGAAGGCCAAAAGCTGCCCCTCCGTGGTAACCCGGTTGCCAATCGGGCTCCAGACCGGCTTGCGGTTCACGTTGTTGACCGTGATGGCCACCAGTTCGGTGTCCGATTTGGAGCCGTCCGTGGCGATGAAGCGGACGTTGTAGGTTCCCGCCTGGAAAAAGTCCGGATTGAAGGTGAAAGAGCCGCGGCCGTTGCCGGAATCGGTAAACGAGGCGTTCAACGGAACGTTTTGCACGATGTAGGCCGGAATGGTGCTGTCGGCATCGCTGGCGGAAACGCCGAAGGTCAGATTCTGGTTCTCCAATACGCTCTTGGCCCCAATGGGCGCCAGAACGGGAGCTTGATTCCCCGCTTCGAAGACGGTGATGACCACCAGCTCGCTGTCCGCCAAGCCGCCGTCCGAGGCAATGAAGGTGACATTGTAGCTCCCCGCCTGAATAAAGTTGGGACTGAAGGTGAAACGGCCGCGCCCGTTGCCGGAGTCCACATAAACGGCGTTAACGGGAACGTTGACCGCCGACATTGTGATGGGTTGGCCGTCGGCGTCCGTGGCGCTGGTGTTGAAAGCCAGCGTGTTTCCTTCGGTGATGGAGCGGTTGCCGATGGGGGCCAGAACCGGCGCCCGGTTGGTGTTGTTGATGGTGATGGTGACCACCTCGCTGTCCGCCAAAAGCCCGTCTGCGGCAATAAAGGTGACGTTGTAGGTTCCCGCCTGCGTGAAGGTGGGCGTCCAGGAGAAGGAACCCCGGCCGTTGGCCGAATCGACGAACGTGGAACCGCTCGGCCGGTTGATGGAGGAAAGCGTCGGCGTCGTGCCATCCGGGTCCGAGGAGGTGATTCTAAACTGCAGCAAGGAATTCTCCGCCCCGGTCTTGGCCCCTATCGGATCCAATACCGGCCGCTGGTTGCCTCCCTCGTTGACCGTGATGGTAACTATTTCGCTGTCCGCCAGCGAGCCGTCTGTGGCAATGAACGTGACGTTATAAATGCCGGACTGGGTGAAGGAGGGCGTCCAGCCAAACGAACCGGCCCCGTTCAAGGAATCGGTGAAAACTGATCCCGCCGGAAGGTTCACGGCCGAGAGTGCAGGCACCGTGCCGTCCGGGTCGGTAGCTGAGACCCTGAACTGTAATAACTGATTCTCGTTGGTAACTTTGCTGCCGATGGCATTCAAAATCGGCGCCCGGTTGACGTTATTGACCAAAACGGCAACCAGTTCGCTGTCCGCCATGCTTCCGTCGGAGGCGATGAAAGTCACGTTGTAGCTGCCGGCCTGGGCAAAAGAAGGGGTCCAGCTGAAGGAACCGGCCCCGTTGGCGGAATCAACAAAAACGGCGCCGGAAGGCAAGCCGACCGTGCTCAAAACGGGTGCGGTCAGATCGGGATCGGCCGAGGAAACCCGAAATTGCAAAAGCTGGTTTTCGTTCGTGGTTTTGTTCCCAATGGCGTTCAAAACCGGCGGCCGGTTGATGTTGTTGACCGTGATGGCCACCACTTCAGAATCGGCGAGTGAACCGTCGGAGGCGATAAAGGTTACACTGTAACTGCCGGCTTGGAAGAAGGTAGGCGTCCAGGAGAAGCGGCCCCGGCCGTTGAGCGAATCCACCATAGTCGCGCCCGTTGGCAATCCGACGGCCAAAAGGGCCGGCGTGGTCAAATCGGCATCCGTGGCGCTGATATTGAAAGCCAGAAGCTGATTTTCATCCGTGACTTTGGCGCCAATCTGAGCCAAAACCGGCCGCTGGTTGCCCGACTCATTGACCGTAATGGTCACCACTTCACTGTCCGCCAAAACGCCGTCGGTTGCAATAAAGATGACATTGTAAGCCCCGGCCTGGGTGAAAGTCGGCGTCCAGCGGAAAGAACCGGCCCCGTTGGCGGAATCCACGAAGGTGGCACCGGAAGGCACGCCCACGGCGGAAAGTCCGGGTATGGTCCCGTCCACGTCGGAAGCGGAAATCCGGAAGGACAAGAGCTGATTCTCGGTGACTGCTTTGGCACCTATGGCCGCCAAAACCGGCGGGGCGTTCACGTTGTTAACGGAAATAACGATCACTTCGCTGTCCGCCAAGGAACCATCGGAAGCGATAAACCGGACGTTGTACGCTCCAGATTGAGTAAAGGATGGCGTCCAGACAAATCCGCCCCGGCCGTTCAACGAATCGACAAAAACCGCCCCGGCGGGCAGGGGTGTCGCTGTCAATACGGGAGTGGTCAGATCGGGATCCGCAGCACTGACATTGAAGGCCAAAAGTTGATTCTCGTTGACCGACTTGTTGCCGATGCCGGCCAGAACCGGCGGCCGGTTGACATTGTTAACGGTGACAACAACCACTTCAGAATCGGCCAAGGCCCCATCCGAAGCAATAAAAGTGACGTTATAGGTGCCGGACTGGAAGAACGTGGGCGTCCACCGGAAGGAACCAGCCCCGTTCAGCGAATCCGTGAAAACCGCGCCGGAAGGAACATTCACGGCTGCCAGCGAAGGCGTGGTCAGATCGGGATCGGAGGCCGAAATCCTGAACTGCAAGAGCTGGTTTTCACTGATGCTCTTGCTTCCGATGGCGGCCAAAACCGGCGCCCGATTGGCATTGCCGACCGTGATAGCAACCACCTCGCTGTCCGCCAATGCTCCATCCGAGGCAATAAACGTGACATTATAGGTGCCGGACTGGAAGAACGTCGGCGTCCAGGAAAAAGACCCTGCCCCGTTGGCGGAATCGACAAAAGCGGCCCCCGAAGGAAGCCCGACGGTAGAAAGGGACGGTATGGTGGCATCCGGGTCGGAAGCCGAAACTCGGAACTGCAAGAGCTGATTTTCGCTGACGTTCTTGGCTCCTATTGCGGCCAATATCGGCGCTCGATTGACGTTGTTCACCGTGATGGGCACCAATTCGGAGTCGGCCAAGGAACCGTCTGAAGTGATGAAGGTCACATTATAGGAACCGGACTGCGCAAAAGTAGGTGTCCAACTAAATGAACCGGCCCCGTTGAGCGAATCCACCAAAACGGCCCCCGCCGGCAGCCCGACGGCCGACAAGGTCGGCGTGGTCAAATCCGGATCGGTTGCCGAAATCCGGAACTGCAAAAGTTGGTTTTCGCTCGTGGTTTTGCTGCCGATGGTTGCCAGTACCGGCGGCCGATTGACATTGTTGACGGTAATAATAACTACCTCACTATCCGCCAGCGTTCCGTCTGTAGCAATGATGGTAACGTTATAAACGCCGGACTGGAAGAAAGTGGGGGTCCAGCGGAAGGAGCCGGCGCCGTTCAAGGAGTCAACCAAGGTTGCCCCAGTGGGCAGGCCGACAGCGGAAAAAGAAGGAGTCGTCAAATCCGGGTCGGTGGCCGAAATCCGGAATTGCAACAGCAGATTCTCGTTGGTGCTCTTCGCTCCAATGGTGGCAAGCACCGGAGGGCGGTTCACGTTGTTCACCGTGATCGTCACCACTTCACTATCCGCCAAGGAACCGTCCGAGGCAATGAACGTCACGTTGTACGTTCCGGCCTGGGTGAAGGAAGGCGTCCAGGTGAAGGAACCGGCCCCGTTCAAAGAATCCACAAAAACGGCGCCGCTGGGAAGGCTCAAGGCAGAATGCGTTGGGATCGTACCATCCGGGTCGGAAGAGGAGATTCTAAACTGCAGCAACTGATTCTCGTTAGTACTTTTTGCCCCTATCACGTTCAGCACCGGCGCCCGGTTCACATTGTTCACCGTAATCGTTACTACTTCACTGTCCGCAAGCGTTCCATCCGAGGCAATGAAGGTGACATTATAAGTGCCGGATTGGGTGAACGATGGCGTCCAGGTAAAGCGGCCCCTACCGTTTAGTGAATCAACAAGAGTGGCGCCCGAGGGAAGATTGACCGCACTCAAGGAGGGCGTGGTCAAATCCGCATCCGTGGCGCTGATGTTGAAGGCCAGTTGCTGATTCTCGTTCGTGCTCTTGGCGCCAATCGGAGCCAGAACCGGCGCTTGATTGCCCGATTCGTTGACCGTGATGGTAACGACCTCGCTGTCCGACAAGAGCCCGTCCGAAGCAATGAAAGTAACGTTGTAGGTTCCCGCTTGAGTGAAAGACGGCGTCCAGCGGAAGGAACCGGCCCCGTTCAAGGAATCGGTGAATATGGCACCGGAAGGAAGGTTTAGGGCCGTAAAGTTCGGATTGGTTCCATCCACGTCCGAAGCTGAAACCCGGAAGGATAAAAGTTGGTTTTCCGTAACCAGTTTGTTGCCGATGGCCGCCAAAACCGGCGGAGCGTTCACGTTGTTGACCGAAATGACGATGACTTCGCTGTCCGCCAAAGAACCGTCCGAGGCAATAAACGTCACGTTGTACGCCCCCGACTGGGTAAAGCTGGGCGTCCAGGTAAACCGTCCCCGGCCGTTCAGCGAATCCACAAAAACCGCCCCGGAGGGTAAAGGCGCGGCGGAAAGAGCCGGAACCGTTCCATCCGGATCGGAAGCGCTGACGTTGAAAGCCAGCTGCTGGTTTTCGTTAATCGAACGGTTGCCGATGCCGGCCAAGACCGGAGGCCGGTTCACGTTGTTGACCGTGATGGTGACCATCTCGGAATCAGCCAAGGCGCCATCGCTGGCGATGAAGGTCACGTTGTAGCTGCCGGACTGGAAGAAATTCGGCGTCCAGACAAACGAGCTGGCCCCGTTCAACGAGTCGGTGAAAACCGCGCCGGAGGGCACGTTCAAGGCGACCAGCGACGGCGTGGTCAAATCCGGGTCGGAAGCGGAAATACGGAACTGCAAAAGCTGGCTTTCGTTGATGCTTTTCGCTCCGATTGGGGCGAGCACCGGGGCCCGGTTGGCATTGCCGACCGTAATGGCCACCACCTCGCTGTCCGCCAAGGTTCCGTCACTGGCGATAAAGGTCACGTTGTATGTTCCGGACTGGAAGAAAGTCGGCGTCCAACTGAAGGAACCGGCCCCATTGGCCGAATCCACAAAGGTTGCCCCGGAGGGTATGTTCAAAGCCGACAGCGTCAAAACGGTCCCATCCGGATCCGTGGCCGAAACCCGGAATTGCAAGAGCTGATTCTCGTTGACCGACTTTGCTCCGATTGTTACGAGCACTGGCGCCCGGTTCGTGTTGTTCACGGTTATCGTGACCACTTCACTGTCCGCCAACGAACCGTCCGAAGCAATGAACGTAACGTTATAGGTTCCGGCTTGCGTAAAGGACGGTGTCCAGTTGAAAGAACCGGCCCCATTCAACGAATCCACAAAGGTTGCGCCTGAGGGCAAGCCAATGGTCGATAAAGTCGGGGTTGTGCCGTCCGGGTCAGAGGCAGAAATTCTAAACTGTAACAGTTGGTTCTCGTTGACCGATTTCGCCCCGATGGCGTTCAAAACCGGCGCCCGGTTCACGTTATTAACTGTAATCGATACAACTTCGGAATCGGCCAGCGAGCCATCCGAAGCGATGAAGGTTACATTGTGAGTACCGGCTTGAGCAAAAGAGGGCGTCCAAGTAAAGGAACCGGCGCCGTTGGTCGAATCCACGAACGAAGCACCGGAGGGCAAACCAGCAGCTGATAAAGTCGGTATCGTTCCATCCGGGTCGGTGGAAGAAACCCGGAACTGTAACAACTGGCTCTCGTTGACACTCTTCGCCCCTATTGTATTCAAGACCGGCGCGCGGTTCACGTTGTTGACGGTAATCGTGACCACTTCACTATCCGCCAGCGTGCCGTCGCCGGCAACAAAGGTCACAAGATAGGTGTCGGCTTGGGTGAAGGAAGGTGTCCAGCTGAAGGAACCGGCGCTGTTCAAGGAATCAACAAAGGCCGCCCCCGAAGGAACGTTGAGAGCCGAAAGGGCAGGCGTGGTGCCATCCGGGTCGGTGGAAGAAACTCCAAATGACAGCAGCTGGTTCTCGTTGGTGCTCTTGTTGCCGATGACATTGAGCACCGGCGCGCGATTCACGTTGTTCACCGTAATCGTGACCGCTTCACTATCCGCCAACGTGCCGTCGCTGGCGATGAAGGTCACATTGTAAGTCCCGGCTTGGGTAAACGATGGCGTCCAGGTGAAACGGCCTCTCCCGTTTAAGGAATCCACAAAGGCGGCGCCGGCAGGCAGGTTGAGTGCGCTCAAGGAGGGCGTGGTCAAATCCGCATCGGAAGCGCTTATGTTGAAGGCCAGCTGCTGGTTCTCGTTGGTACTCTTGGCGCCAATCGGAGCCAGAACCGGCGCCTGATTGCCTGATTCGTTGACCGTGATGGTAACAACCTCGCTGTCCGCGAGCGTCCCGTCGCTGGCGATGAAAGTGACGTTATACGTTCCCGCCTGCGTAAAGGAGGGCGTCCAGCGGAAGGACCCGGCGCCGTTCAAAGAGTCCGTAAAAATGGCCCCGGAAGGAACGTTGAGGGCCGTAAAGTTGGGATTGGTTCCGTCCACGTCCGAAGCGGAGATTCTAAACGACAAAAGCTGATTCTCGGTGACCAGCTTGCTGCCGATGGCCGCCAGAACCGGCGGGGCGTTCACGTTGTTGACCGTGACGATGATAAGCTCGCTGTCGGCCAGCGAACCGTCCGAGGCGATAAAACGGACGTTATAATTTCCCGACTGGATAAAGCTGGGCATCCAGGTAAACCGCCCGGTGCCGTTCAGCGAATCGACGAAAGTTGCTCCGGACGGCAATCCGACAACCGACAACGCCGACACGGTCAAATCCGGGTCGGAGGCGCTGACGTTGAAAGCCAGTTGTTGATTCTCGTTGACCACTTTATTGCCGATACCGGCCAAAATGGGAGCGCGGTTTACATTATTAACCGTGATGGTGACCGTTTCACTATCCGCCAAGGAGCCATCGCTGGCAATGAACGTCACGTTGTAGCTGCCGGACTGGAAGAAATTCGGCGTCCAATTGAAAGACCCCGCTCCGTTGAGTGAATCCACAAAGCTGGAGCCGGAGGGCAAACCAATGGCCGAAAGGGTTGGTGTGGTCAAATCCGGGTCGCTGGCGGAAATACGGAACGAAAGCAGCTGGCTCTCATTGGTCGACTTGGCCCCAATGGGGGCGAGCACCGGAGCCCGGTTGGCATTGCCGACCGTAATGGCCACAATCTCGCTATCCGCCAAGGCTCCGTCACTGGCGATAAAGGTCACGTTGTACGTGCCGGACTGGAAGAAGGTCGGCGTCCAACTGAAAGACCCGGCTCCGTTGGCGGAATCCACAAAGGTTGCCCCGGAGGGAATGTTCAAAGTCGACAGCGTCAAAACCGTTCCATCCGGATCCGTGGCCGAGACCCGGAATTGTAGTAACTGGTTCTCCGGGGTGCTCTTGGCCCCTATCGGGGCCAAAACCGGCGCACGATTGGTATTGTTCACGGTTATCGTGACCACTTCACTATCCGCCAACGAACCGTCTGATGCGATAAAGGTGAGGTTATAGGTTCCGGCTTGCGTAAAGGATGGTGTCCAGTTGAAGGAGCCAGCTCCATTTAGAGAATCCACAAACGTAGCGCCGCTGGGCACGTTCAGGGCAGAAAGGTTCGGAACTGTGCCGTCCGGATCGGTGGAAGAAACTCTAAACGACAACAGCTGGTTCTCGTTTACGCTCTTGGCCCCGATGGCGTTCAAAACCGGCGCCCGGTTGACGTTATTAACTGTAATCGTTACAACTTCGGAATCGGCCAGCGAGCCATCCGAAGCGATGAAGGTTACATTGTGAGTACCGGCTTGAGCAAAAGAGGGCGTCCAAGTAAACGAACCCGCCCCATTGGTCGAGTCGACAAACACAGCTCCCGATGGAGAATTGACGGCAGAGAGAGCGGGCGTCGTGCCATCGGGGTCGGAAGAAGAAACTCTAAATGATAATAGCTGGTTCTCGTTGACACTCTTCGCCCCTATTGCATTCAAAACCGGCACCCGGTTGACATTGTTGACAGTGATGGTAACAACTTCGCTGTCCGCCAGTGTACCGTCCGAAGCGATAAAGGTCACCAGATAGGTGCCGGCTTGGGCAAAGGACGGCGTCCAGTTGAACGAACCGGCTCCGTTCAGAGAATCAACAAAGGTGGCACCGCTTGGGACGTTCAAAGCGGAAAGGGAAGGTGTGGTTCCATCGGGATCGGTAGCTGAAATCCGGAACGACAAGAGCTGGTTCTCATTCGTGCTCTTGTTACCAATGGCATTGAGAACCGGCGGACGGTTCACGTTGTTCACCGTAATCGTAACCACCTCGCTGTCCGCCAGTGAGGCGTCGGAAGCTATAAACGTGACATTGTACGTTCCGGCCTGCGCGAAGGAAGGAGTCCAAGTGAAAGAACCCGCCCCGTTGGACGAGTCCACAAATACCGATCCGGTGGGAAGACCGACTGCGGTTAACGTCAACGGGTCGGATTCAGCATCCGTGGCCGAAACGCGGAATTGCAGGAGCTGATTTTCGTTGGTGGTCTTGGAACCGATGGGGGCAAGCACCGGCCGCTGATTCCCCACGTCATTGACCGTAACGGTCACCACTTCGCTGTCGGCCAAAAGCCCATCCGAAGCAATGAACGTCACGTTGTAGGTTCCCGCCTGCGTAAAGGAAGGCGTCCAGCGGAAGGAACCGGCCCCGTTCAAAGAATCCGTGAAAATGGCCCCGGAAGGAACGTTGAGAGCCAAAAACGAAGGCGTTGTCCCATCCACATCCGATGCGGAAATTCTAAACGACAGCAGCAGGTTTTCGTTGGTGCTCTTGGCGCCAATCGGAGCGAGCACCGGCGGGGCATTGATATTGCCGACCGTGATGTTGACCATTTCGCTGTCGGCCAACGAACCGTCCGAAGCGATGAAGCGGACGTTGTAGCTGCCCGCCTGGGTGAACGAAGGCGTCCAGCTGAAAGAGCCGGCCCCGTTCAAGGAATCCGTGAATACCGCGCCGGAGGGAAGGTTGTTTGCACTTAATACCGGCGTAGTCAAATCGGGGTCGGAAGCCGAGACGCGGAACTGCAGCGGTTGGTTCTCGCCGGTGGTCTTGCTGCCGATGGCGGCCAAAACCGGCGCGCGGTTTACGTTGTTGACTGTGATGGTAATCGCTTCGCTGTCCGCCAAGGCACCGTCCGAGGCGATGAAGGTGACGTTATAGGTTCCGGCCTGGGTGAAGGACGGCGTCCAGACAAACGAACCGGCCCCGTTCAGAGAATCGGTCAAAACGGCCCCCGTGGGCAGATTCAAAGCTGAAAAGGCCGGCACCGTTCCGTCCGGGTCCAAAGCGGAAATACGGAACGAAAGCGGCTGGTTTTCGTTGGCAATTTTGTTCCCTATCGGATTCAAGACCGGGGCGCGGTTGACGTTGTTGACGGTGATGGCCACCACTTCACTGTCCGCAAGCGAACCGTCGCCAGCGATAAAGGTGACGTTGTGCGTTCCCGCTTGTGCAAATGACGGGGTCCAGCTAAATGAACCCGCCCCGTTGGCCGAATCGACAAAAGCGGCACCGGCCGGCAAGTTGACCGCCGACAAAGTCGGCGTGGTCAAATCCGGATCGGTGGCCGAAACCCGGAATTGCAGGAGCTGATTCTCGTTGACCGACTTCGCGCCAATGGCATTCAAGACGGGCGCCCGGTTCACGTTGTTGACGGTGATGGCAACGACTTCGCTATCCGCCAAAGAACCGTCTGATGCGATAAAGGTGACGTTATAGGTACCGGCCTGCGTGAAGGAGGGTGTCCAGACAAAAGAGCCGGCCCCATTCAACGAATCGACGAAGGTAGCGCCGCTGGGCGAGTTGAGGGCCGATAACGTCGGCACTGTGCCGTCCGGGTCGGTGGAAGAAACTCTGAACTGGAGCAACTGATTTTCGCTGACCGACTTCGCGCCAATGGCATTCAAGACGGGCGCACGGTTCACGTTGTTGACGGTGATGGCAACGACTTCGCTATCCGCCAGCGAACCATCCGAGGCGATAAAGGTCACATTGTACGCTCCGGCCTGTGCAAAGGTGGGTGTCCAAGTAAACGAACCCGCCCCGTTGGTCGAGTCCACAAACACC
>DATLYY010000066.1 GCA_035574275.1 Verrucomicrobiia bacterium | reverse complement strand
CGCTCCCTCGAAAATCTCCTGTTCGGCTGGAAGTATTCAACATTCTTGGCAGCATAGTGAAAGTATTAGTCGAGGCAGAGCAGTCCGCTGGTGACTATAAAGTGCATTGGGATGGGATTGATGCGGAAGGGAAATTGCTTTCAAGCGGAATTTACATCTACCGACTGAAAATCGAAAATCTAAGCGAAACGAAGAAAATGATATTAGTTCGATAAGGTTTCGGGATTTGCTTTTCTTTTAAATTAATTTATACTTCCAGCAGTTCCGGCTAAAAGAGTTGGCCGGAAAATAGTCCCCCGGAAAAGACCATCCGGGGGAGCGGGGCACGCCGGGGCTGGCTCGCCCGGGCGGCAGTTTTGCCTCATAGGAGAGTTGGGGCGCAGGAGGAAACAGCTTGGCGGTTTTAAATCGAAAAACCGAGGGTGCCATTCACCCCCTGCCTGTAAGTGCGGCCGAAATGCATTTCCGCGGCTGGGGGGAAGTTGACATCCTCATCGTAACCGGCGACTCCTACATCGACCACCCCTTTATGGAAGCGGCCCTGGTCGGGCGCGTTTTGGAGGCCGCCGGATTCCGCGTGGGCATCCTTCCCCAGCCGGACTGGAAATTGGCCGAGGCGTTTACCGCCCTGGGAAAGCCGAAGCTTTTCTATTTAATCACCGCCGGAAATTTGGATTCCATGGCGGCCAACTACACCCCCAGCCGCACCCGCCAGAAGGAAGACCCCTATTCCCACGGCGGACACATCGGCCTTCGGCCGGACCGGGCCTCCCTCGTCTATGCCCACCGGGCTCGGGAGGGGGGCGGGGGCGTTCCCGTCGTTCTCTTTGGGTTGGAGGCCTCGCTGCGCCGCTTGTCCCATTACGACTTTTGGGAGGAGCGGGTGCGCCGTCCCGTTCTCTTCGATGCCAAGGCGGATATGGTAATCTACGGCCCGCCGGAAAAAACGGCGCTCGAGCTGGCCCGGCGGATGCAGGCGGGCGAAAAAATCAGCGAAATCAGAGACCTCCCCGGTACGGCCTTCAAACAAAAAAGGATTGGGAACGATTTTCTGGAACTGACCCCCTATCAGGAACTGGTTCAGTGCCGGCATTCCTTTTTGAAAAGCTTTTCCCGTTACGCGGAAAATTATTTTTCCCCCTCCCCCCAACCGGCCGCGCAATTGGTCGTGGACTGGTATTTGGTGGAAAATCCGCCGGTCGCCCCCTTTGAGACCGAAACGGTCGATTCGTTTTACGATTTGCCCTTCACCCGCAAACCTCATCCCCTTTACAAGGGGGAACTGATTCCCATCGCGTCCGTTCTGGAGCAAACCATCGTCGCCGTGCGGGGCTGTTCGGCGCCGCCGGCGGTCTGCCCATCCGCCTTTCATTTCCGCTCGCTGATGGAGGTGCGCAGTCTGGATTCCATCAAAAAGGAGGCGGAACGGATTGCCTCTGCGGAGAGCTTTTCCGGCCAGCTTTCCATCGTCGGCGGGTAT
>DATLYY010000065.1 GCA_035574275.1 Verrucomicrobiia bacterium | reverse complement strand
GTGTTTCTTGATTTTGTGCTGAAGGGTCTGGCGGGGAAGGCCCAAAAGCTCGGCGGCCCGGGTCTTGTTCTGCCCGGCTTTTTCCAAGGCAGCCAAAATCTCCTGTTTCTCGAAGTTTTCCTTCTTGGCAAAGTAGGGGAGCGGCTCCAAGGGCTCCGGGGAATTGGCCAAAAGCTTACTCACCCGTTGCTCCCAAGCCGGATGCTCCAACTTTTGGAAAAGTTCCCTGGCGGTCACAAGCTGAAGGGTGACCTGTTTGGCGGAATAGGCGCCGACTTCAACCGCCGTTACCACCGCCTTGGCCGTTTCCCAGTCGTTTTCGCACTGGTCGAAAACATCCAATGCCTTTTCAAAGCAGTCGCGGGAGACCTTCCACTGCTGCAGTTTGGCATAGGCCACGCCCCGGCCGACAAAGCAGGCCCCCCGCTCCAGTTCCTCCGGCAGCTTGATTAAATAGCTTTCGCAGGTCTCGTAGGCCTTCAAGGCGTTTAGCGGCTCCCCTTTGGCGTTGTGCAAATCCCCCATCAACCGCCAGCACTGGGTCATAATCGTGCCGTAGGGAGAAACCCGCTCCCCGATTTCCATCGCTTTTTTGAGGTAGTCCTCGGCTTCCGAAAAGCGGCCTTCGGCGATGGAAAGCTGGGCAAGATACTCGTAGCCCGCTTTTTGGCTTCCGATTAATCCAACATCAGTGGCAATTTGAAGAGCATCAAAATAATTTTTGCGCGCCTCATTCGTCCGACCGCCCAAAACTCTGGCGAAACCTAAACCGAATAGCCCGGTGACATAATTAAAGAGATCCTTGGTCTTTTTTGTTTCAACCAAAAATTGATTCAAGTTTTGGATGGACAGCTTCCAGTTACCCGAAAGTCGGTGACACACCGAGGCCACACCATCTTGAACAATCGCATAGTACCGGTCTTCGGATTTTAAGGCCGCTTCCTTCGACTGCTCGACATATTGCAGGGACTCTTTTAAGTGCCCCTGCACGATGCAGAGATAGGCCATTTGGTTCAACGCTCGTGCCACCTCGCCCCACTGCTTGGAAAGCTTGAAGGTGGATACCGCAATTTCCAGATGTTCTCGCGCCGATTTTAGGTTTCCCAAGTCGATAAACAGCGAACCAACCAGTTTCTGGGACTTGGCGATACCCTCAAAATGCCGCAAGGACAGGTACATTTCGAGGGCTTTTTGGGCGGAAGAGAAAGCTTTCTTTTTGTCCCCTAATTCCCAGAGGATATATCCCTTGAAAAAATGGTAGGAAGCGGCCGTTTCGGAAGACGTCTCGAAGCTAGCAGAGGGGGTCAGCTTTTCCAGTTCCGCCAAACCTTCCCGAAAGCGTTTGGCCCGGACCAACACCTCCACGCCTGCCAGTTGCCTGCTTATTTCCAGAGAACTTTTATCGAATTTCCTCATCTATCCGTGGCGAATCAGATGGTTTGATAGTCGAAATTTTCTCGGAAATCGTTGAAGCTTTTCTTTCAAATTGGATTATCACTAGATAGTTACCGCCCCAACCCATTGGAATAATAAAATACCGGGCTGCCATTTTGTGGGGAACCGGATGTTCATCCAAATCATTAATGACCAAATAATACCGGATGGGCAAGGCAAACGCGGGGGCGGAGAAAGAAAGGAGTAGAAACACTGTCAAAAGAATGGTAAATAGTTTAAAGGCCCAAGACCTCACAAAAACCACTCCTTTCGTTATCTTGTTAAAAGCCATAAAATAATACGCAGGCCGACCGGAATTTGTCAAGAGTTTTTGGGTGGAATTTTACAAGAAAGGGGATAAAAGCACTTGACCAAACGACCGGCGATGTATAAATTAACGGGCTTTGCATAAGTTATGCCGACGATAAATCAACTGGTGCGCTTTGGGCGCAAGATGGAAACGTATTCAAGCAAGACCCCGGCTCTCAAGGCCTGTCCGCAGAAGCGGGGGGTCTGCACGCGCGTTTATACCACCACTCCCAAGAAGCCGAACTCGGCTTTGCGCAAGGTGGCGCGCGTCCGCTTGACAAACGGCATCGAGGTCACCGCCTACATTCCCGGCGAAGGGCATAATCTGCAGGAGCACTCGGTCGTCATGATTCGGGGCGGCCGTGTCAAAGACCTGCCCGGCGTCCGCTACCATATCATCCGGGGCACGCTCGATTCCGCCGGCGTGGCGGAACGCCGCCAGGGGCGTTCCAAATACGGGGCGAAAAAACCAAAAGGGCCTGCGCCGGCCAAGAAGGCAGCCGCTTAGTTTTATGCCGCGCAAGAAGAAAAAAGAATTCAAAAAGGAGTGGTCGCCCGACTGGAAGTTCCGCTCCCCCCTGGCCACCCACTTCATCAACTGCCTGATGAAAAACGGCAAGAAATCGACCGCCGAACGGATGTTTTACGAGGCGGTGGAACTGGCCGGCAAACAGGGAGGGGCTCCCGGGTTCGACGTTTTCCAGAAGGCGTTGAACAACGTCAAGCCGGTTCTTGAGGTAAAATCCCGCCGGGTCGGCGGCGCCAACTACCAGGTGCCGGTGGAAGTCCGTCCCGAACGGAGAACGGCTTTGGCCATCCGCTGGATCATCGACTATTCCCGCGAACGCAGCGAGCATTCGATGGCGGAAAAGCTGGCCGGGGAATGGGTGGCGGCGTCCAAAAACGAGGGGTCCTCCGTCAAGAAAAAAGAGGATACCCACAAAATGGCGGAAGCCAACAAAGCGTTCGCCCACTTCCGCTGGTAGGAACTTTTTTGCCCTTTCTTCCGTTGAATATGACCGATAACGTTACTGTATTGACGACCCTGGAAATAAAGGAGGAAAGCAAGGAAGCTTTGCTTTTGGTTCGTTAAGCCGCCGTTTTTCGGGTCGCCACTGAAAGACAAACCGAAAACGGCTTTTTTTATCCCACCAGCAGGGGCTGGCGGACTACCCGTAAAAAGAAGAACTTCGAGGGCGGCCCGGGGCCCCGTTTTTGGGAAAAGATGAAAGATACGATAAATTGAACGATATGCCCAGAAAATACCCGCTGGAAAAAACGCGCAACATCGGCATCATGGCGCACATCGACGCCGGCAAGACCACCACCACCGAGCGGATTTTGTTCTACACCGGCAAAACCCACCGCATCGGCGAGGTGGACGAGGGGGCCGCGACGATGGACTGGATGGAGCAGGAAAAGGAGCGGGGGATCACCATCACCTCGGCCGCCACCACGGCGGAGTGGAACAACCACCGCATCAACATCATCGACACGCCGGGGCACGTCGATTTCACAGTGGAGGTGGAGCGCTCGCTGCGCATTCTGGACGGCGCCGTCGCCTTGTTCTGCGCGGTGGGGGGGGTGGAGCCGCAGTCGGAAACGGTCTGGCGGCAGGCGGACAAGTACGGGGTGCCCCGCATCGCCTACATCAACAAAATGGACCGGATCGGCGCCGATTTTGACGCCGCACTGGAAATGATACGCAAACGGCTGGGGGCCAATCCCGTTCCGATCCAGCTCCCGGTGGGGCAGGGGGACATGTTCACCGGCATCATCGATTTAATCACGATGAAGATGCGGGTGTACGACGAAAAGACCCAGGGGATGCGCTATGAGGACGTGGAGATTTCCAAATCCCTCATCGACAGGGCCAAGGAAGCCCGCGCCAAGCTTTTGGAGGCGGTTTCCGAGTACGACGAAAAATTATTGGAAAAATTCGTGCATGACGAGCCGATCAACGAGGCGGAAATCAAAAGCGCGCTCCGCCGGGCGACCTTGGACGTCAAAATCATCCCGATTCTGTGCGGTTCCTCCTTCCGCAACAAGGGGGTGCAGCAGCTTTTGGACGCGGTGGTGGACTATCTCCCGTCCCCGCTCGATTTGCCGCCGGTCGTGGGGCACGAGCCCTCCGACGGCACGCAAGAAATCGTGCGGAAGCCCTCCGATGATGAGCCGGTGACGGCTTTGGCCTTCAAAATCCAGACCGACCCGTACGTCGGCAAGCTGACCTACTTCCGGATGTATGCCGGGACGCTGAAGGTTGGTTCCTACGTTTTGAACCCCAACTCCGGCGTCCGCGAGCGGGTCGGCCGGCTTTTGGAAATGCACGCCAATAAACGGCTGGATATCGACGCGGCCTACGCCGGGGATATCGTCGCCGCCGTGGGCTTGAAGAAAACCTCCACCGGACACACTCTCACTGACCCGGATCATCCCATCGTTCTGGAAAAGATGCAGTTCCCGGACCCGGTTATTTTCGTTTCCATTGAGCCGAAAACCAAGGCCGACCAGGACAAGCTTTCCGATTCGCTCGGCAAACTGGCGGAGGAGGACCCGACTTTCCGCATCCGTTCCGATGAAGAGACCGGCCAGACCATCATTGCCGGGATGGGGGAATTGCATTTGGAAATCATCGTGGACCGCTTGATGAGGGAGTTCAAAGTCCAAGCCAACGTGGGCCGCCCGCAGGTGGCTTACAAGGAGACGATTTCCCACCCGGTCAAGGCGGTCGGCAAGTTCATCCGCCAGTCCGGCGGACGCGGCCAGTACGGCCACGTCGAACTCGAAATCGAACCGCTTCCGCCCGGGGGCGGGTTCGTCTTCGAAAACAAAATCACGGGCGGCGTCATTCCGCGGGAATACATCCCCGCCGTGGAAAAGGGTATCAAGGACGCCATGGAAAACGGCGTTCTGGCCGGGTATCCCTTGGTGGACATCAAGACCGTTTTAGTGTACGGCTCCTATCACGACGTGGACTCTTCCGAGCTGGCGTTCAAAATCGCCGGCTCGATGGCCCTGCAGGAAGGCGTGAAAAAAGGCGGGCCGAAGTTGTTGGAGCCGATTATGAACGTGGAAGTGGTTGTTCCCGAGGAGTATATGGGGGACGTGATGGGGGATTTGCAGTCCCGCCGGGGGAAAATCGCCGGGATGTATCCGCGCGCCGACGCCCAGGTGATTGCCGCCACCGTGCCGCTTTCGGAAATGTTCGGCTACGCCACGAAGCTCCGCTCCATCACGCAGGGGCGGGCCGTTTACACCATGCAGTTCGGCCACTACGCCGAAACGCCGAAATCGATTGCGGAAGAGATAGTTTCGAAGGTAAGAGGGGTTTAACTCTTGTTTTTGGTTCATTGAGGCGGACCCTCAACCCGCCTTTTTATTTCATCAAAAAAATCCCCTTGACAAGTTATTTGAACGCCGTCTATCTTATTCCACAACGGGAGAGATTATGGCTACGGATGAAGGGTACTATTTCGTGGCGGAACGATTCGACATCTCCGAGAAGCATCCCGCTGTTTTAGGGTACAAGACACAAGACACAAGACACAAGACACAAGACATATAGCGCCTTGTTTGTTTGAAAGTTTTAAGCCGATTCCAAGGTGGGGTCGGCTTTTTTGTTGAACCTTAAACCACAGAGGAGATGAGAAAGGATGAAAAAGCTGTTTGCAATCCTATTTCTGACAGTATTTTTTGTCAGTTTCGGGGCGGGTTATTTTCTCCAGCCACCGGTAGCAAATGCCT